>JANQTO010000314.1:0-11904 GCA_030731685.1 Nonlabens sp. | reverse complement strand
GTAATCCAGCCAGGAGGTTCCATCAAGGACCAACTTTCCATAGATTACTGTAATAATAACAAAATAGCGATGGTTTTCACGGGCACAAGGCATTTTAAACACTAAGTTTATCTTAACTTTGTAGCAACTACTTATTTAACCCTTTTTCCCTTCATACGCTCATGGGCTTTTTTGATTTTCTTACGGAAGATATTGCCATAGATTTAGGTACGGCAAATACTTTAATTGTTCACAACGGTAAAGTTGTGGTAGACAGCCCATCTATAGTTGCCAGAGACCGCATAAGCGGCAAAATTATCGCAGTAGGTAAAGAAGCTGCCATGATGCAAGGTAAAACCCACGAAAACATTAAGACCATACGACCACTCAAGGACGGCGTTATTGCCGATTTTGACGCGAGTGAGAAAATGATTTCTATGTTTATCAAGGAAATTCCTGCTCTTAAAAATAAATGGTTTACCCCATCTTTGCGCATGGTTATTTGTATACCATCAGGCATTACAGAAGTAGAAATGCGTGCGGTAAAGGACAGTGCAGAACGCGTAAACGGTAAAGAGGTCTATCTTATTCACGAACCTATGGCTGCTGCGATAGGAATAGGCGTTGACATCATGCAGCCTAAAGGGAACATGATTGTTGATATAGGTGGTGGAACTACAGAGATTGCAGTTATTGCACTAGGTGGTATCGTCTGTGACAAATCTGTTAAAATCGCAGGTGACGTATTTACAAATGATATCGTTTATTACATGCGTACCCAACACAACCTTTATGTAGGTGAGCGTACTGCTGAGAAAATAAAAATACAAATAGGTGCTGCAACTGAAGATTTAGAAGTGCCGCCAGAAGATATGAGTGTGCAGGGTCGCGACTTGTTAACGGGTAAGCCTAAAGAAGTCAAGATAGGCTACAAAGAAATTGCAAAAGCGCTTGATAAATCTATTTTGCGTGTCGAGGATGCGGTAATGGAAACATTATCACAAACTCCACCAGAACTCGCTGCCGATATTTACAATACAGGAATCTACTTAGCTGGTGGCGGCTCTATGCTACGCGGTCTTGATAAACGACTTTCGCAAAAAACAGACCTTCCAGTTTATATTGCAGAGGATCCGTTGAGAGCTGTCGTGCGCGGAACAGGAATTTGTCTTAAAAATCTAGATAAATATAAAAGCGTTCTAGCAAACAAGTACTAAGAGATGCAAAATATCATCAATTTTTTAATCAAGTACAGGAACTTGTTGCTGTATCTGTTTTTGATGATTCTGTCTGTTGCCTTTACTGTTCAATCTCATTCACATCACCGTAATATGTTTATTCATTCTACTGGGAATCTCACCAGTAGCATGCTAAAATCACGTAGTGATGTATATAGTTATTTTCATCTATCAGAACGTAACAAAGTACTACAGCGGGAAAATGCAGTATTGCGTATGCAATTACTCGCAGCAGGCGACACACTTCTGGGCGAGGAGACCACACGCATATTTCTTGATACTGTTCCGTACAGAATTATGCCAGCGCGTGTCATAAAAAATGATTTTCACAAACGCGATAATTACATCACTATAGACATAGGTACAAATCAAGGTATCAAGAACGATATGGGCGTTATAGCCGCAAACGGCATCGTAGGTCTCATAGATAAGGCAGGTCCTAAATATGCAAGGGTTATTTCTGTGCTTAATTCTAATATGTCCCTAAACGCACAAATTAAAGGAACGAGCACGATAGGTTCTTTGGTCTGGACAGGAAAAGACCCTTATGTCATGAACCTGATAGATGTTCCTAGACTTGCTAAAGTAAAAAAAGGAGATACCATTATTACGGGACTGCAAAGCACCTCGTTTCCACCTGACATCATGATAGGAACTGTTAAGAAAGTAGCCTTGATAGATACAGGTTCCCGTTACGATATTGAGGTGAAGTTGTTTAATGACCTTACTGATTTGGGTTATGTAAACGTTATTAAAATGAGAGATGAACGCGCTCGCAAGCGTGTAGATACGTTAATTGTAGGAGATGAATAACGACATAGTTCTTAACACACTTAGGTTTATAGGCTTACTCCTTTTACAATTTTTTGTAATGGATCAAATCCTATTTCTAGGTTACATAAACCCCATGGTTTACATCCTTTTTATCGTGTTGTATCCTATGTCTAACAAACGGTGGACACTGTTGTTTCTATCATTTGCACTAGGTATTATCATAGATACTTATCAAGATACTGGCGGTGCACATGCAGCAGCAGCAGTAACGCTAACCTACGTGAGGCCGTTCTTGCTGAAACTTGTCTTTGGTGAAAGCTATTTAATGCGCAACGTGAAGGTTATGGAGTCATCTCTGGACCGTATTGCCTTAATAATAGGACTTAGCATAGTGGTACATCACTTAGTCTATTATTCGCTAATCATCTTTAACGTAGTTCAAGTGCTGGAAATATTAAAGCTCACGTTAGTAGTAGGCATAGCAACATTTTTTGTATCTTTTGTACTTACCGTATTATTTAGTAAGAAAGCCAGTTTATGAAAAAATTATTGCTGTTATCCATTGCAACCATTACGGGTCTCACTTTTCTAGGGAGACTGTTCTATTTGCAGATAATAGACGATTCTTCTAAACTCAAATCAGAGTTGAATGCACTTAAGGTGGTTTACGATTATCCCGAGCGCGGTTTTGTTTATGACCGCAACGGAGAGCTTATGGTCGCAAATCAAGTTGCCTATGATGTAATGATTATACCGCGTGAGGTAAAAGCTTTTGACACACTAGCATTGCTAGAGATGCTTCACGTGGATAAAAAGTATTTAAATAAAAAATTTGAAGAAGCCATCAACTGGTCTCCCAGAAGACCTAGTGTTTTAGTACCACAGTTGACACAGCCTGAATTTGCTCCGCTTCAAGAACGATTACGCAAATATCCCGGCTTTTACATACAGCGCCGTACCTTGAGAAAATACATGGTAAATCACAGTGCGCATGCACTTGGTTATATACGTGAGGTAAGTCCAGAAACCATTTTAGACGACCCGCATTACCAGTTAGGTGATCTTGCAGGTAAAAGTGGTGTGGAGCTACAGTATGAAGAAGAGTTGCGCGGTAGAAAAGGAGTTAAACGTTTCTTACGTGACCGTTTCGGGCGAGCGCTAGAATCTTACGAAGATGGCAGGTACGACACCATTCCAAAAGCGGGAAGCGATATAACCCTAACATTGGATAACGTTTTACAGGAATACGGTCAGCAGCTTATGACCAACAAGCGTGGCGGCATAGTAGCGATAGAACCTAAAACAGGTGAGATTCTATCATTAGTGTCTGCGCCATTTTATGACCCTAGTATATTAATGGGTCGCGACCGTTCTAAAAACATTACCAGACTCATACGTGACACAATTTCAACACCTACCTACAATCGTGGACTCCAAGCGATATATCCACCAGGTTCACCTTTTAAAGTACTTAACGCATTAATTGCACTTCAGGAAGGTGTGGTGAGTACTACCGAGGGATTCCGCTGCAACCATGGGTATTCTTACGGTAATAGAAAAATGGGTTGTCATGCACATGCGAGTCCGCTCGCTATGGAAGCTGGTATAGCCCAATCTTGTAATGCATATTTTGCCCAAGTTTACAGGCGTATCGTGGAAAGTAAAAAAACGCCCACGCAAGGTTTGAACAATTGGAACAAACACGTGACCAGTTTCGGTTTGGGTAATTTTCTAGGAAACGATTTGCCAGTTGGACAAAAAGGACGTGTGCCAGACGGTGACTACTATAATAAGATTTATCCTAACGGTGGTTGGTATGCTACTACAACCATATCTAACGCGATAGGACAAGGCGAGGTTTCTACAACTCCTATTCAACTTGCAAATATGACTGCTGCGATAGCAAATCAAGGTTATTTTTATACACCTCATATTCTTAAAAAAATAGATGGTAAGCCACTGACTGACCCAGCTTATACAACAAAGCGCTACACAACTATTGATAAGAAGCACTTTCCAGTTGTAATAGAAGGTATGAACCAAGTTTATAAGGCTGGTACAGCCAGTAGATTGCAAGTTCCAGGTATTGAAATATGTGGCAAAACAGGAACTGCCGAAAATTTTACTAAAATTAATGGGAGAACCGTGCAGCTCACTGACCACTCTGTATTTATAGCTTTTGCGCCTAAAGATAACCCCAAGATTGCCATTGCGGTTTTTGTAGAAAATGGGCACTACGGTGCAACCTATGCCGGTAAAATTGCCAGTCTAATGATTGAGAAACATCTAAAAGGCGAGATAACAAGAACAGACTTAGAGACGTGGATTCTTGCTCAAAGTCTTGAGGAAGAGTATAAAAAGCCACTAAGCGGCGAGCCCTTTAGAATCAACCGTGGTAAATTAGTAAACTTCTAGCATGAAGCCCACGTTTGATATTTCTATAATTCTTATTTATATAGCTTTAATAACCATAGGCTGGCTCAGTATTTACTCGGCGAGCTCTGTTGAGGATTATGGATACGTTTTTAACCTGTCTACAGAATATGGTACGCAGCTGTTATGGATAGCAATGGCAGTATTTCTCATTACTATCCTGCTGGCTGTAGATGTGCGCTTCTATGAGGGTTTTGCTTATCCAGTATATATTGTCTCATTAATCTCGCTCGCGGGACTTTATGTTTTTGGTAAGGAGGTTTCGGGTGCAACCTCTTGGTATGGTATAGGTTCAGCTAGTATACAGCCTAGTGAGTTTGCAAAGTTTGCCACCGCACTAGCTGTTTCTAAGTTTTTGAGTAACATGGATGTATCACTTTTCAATACAAAAGATTTGCTCATTGTTGGTGGTATAATAGCATTGCCAGCGATTCTTATTGTGCCACAGCCAGACCCAGGTAGTGCGCTAGTTTACGTTGCTTTTTTCTTTGCATTGCATCGCATGGGCCTTTCACCATGGTACTTGTTGCTCGGTCTTGTTGCCATTGCATTGTTTCTAGGAACACTTTTGATAGGTCCGTTATATGTTAGTATGATTACGGTAGTTATTATGATTATTGTTTTTTTGCTTTCGCGAAAGCGTAGACACAAAAAGCGTCTTGCTAAACCACGGATTTCGCTGTATACGATAGTTGCTTGTGTGGGAATTGCCTATGCATTTTCTACAAGTTATGTTTTTGATAATGTATTTCAGGACAGGCACCGAAACCGTATAAACATCGTTTTGGGTAAGGTTGAGGACAATCAAGGAATAGGTTACAACAGTAACCAGAGTAAGATTGCAATAGGAAGCGGTGGACTTTTAGGTAAAGGATTCTTTGAAGGTACGCAAACGCACGGTGGGTTTGTACCTGAACAAAGTACCGACTATATTTTTACGGCGATAGGTGAAGAATTTGGATTTGTAGGTGCAGGAACAGTCGTTATTCTGTTTATGTTGCTTATATACAGGCTGGTAATTATGGCCGAGCGGCAGCGTAGTAAGTTTGCGCTTATATACGGATATTGCGTCGCAGGAATCTTTTTCATTCATTTTTTCGTAAACATAGGAATGGTTTTGGGGCTACTGCCTACGGTGGGAATTCCGTTGCCGTTCATGAGTTATGGCGGTAGTGGTCTATGGGGTTTCACCATTTTATTGTTTATTTTTATAAAACTAGACGGGCATAGACTGAGCCTAGAGGACTAGGACCTACCAGCCTTTAGAACTGCGTTCTTGTTCTAGTTTAGACTCTATATCATCTGGTAACTGATAGAAAAAATCGATTCCTGTGAGTGACTCTATAGTATCTACACTAGTGATGTAATTGTAAATAGCCTTGTTACTAGGCTCATTATCCATAAGAAAAGCAAGGAGATTAGGACCGTCTTTTCCATCACGATACAGTATTTTATAGTATTGTTCTGGCACGCTTACATGTTCACTTCCTATACTTTTAAGACCTTTTTTTAGAACTGGACCAGTCACTACGTAAAGGGAGCCATGTTGTTGTGCATAATAACGCACTTTTTGTTCTAATCTATTCCATAACCCGGCATTGAAATCGTGATTCTGCGGGCTTATATTAGAGGTTAAAAAGGTTTCGTCATGGTGTTCTTTAGAACCTTTACGGTCTGCCGCAGGTACAAGATGTCCTTTATCGTAACCGCTATTCTTATAATTGCGCCAGGTTGCAGCTCCAGTAGAAACCATGTTATCTATTTCAAAATAGGGCCTTGAATAGTTTGCGCTGGTCATATCGCTTTTTTTGAGAACGTGAACGGTCCAGTCTGCCTGCTCATGGTACTCATTATAACTGAGGCTATAGGATTTGTGATGAATTATCTGATTGTCACTTTTGGGCAAAAAATCATTGCGTGTTAACTCGCTAGTTCTGTCTCCGTCGCTTTTTAGATTTATCTCTTCCTGTAAATTTTGGTCTGAGATTGCTTCATTACTTTTTGTTTCCCACAAGTAATAGCAGGCTACAAGTGCCAAAACAATTACAGGGTAAATTAATTTTCTCACGATGATGTAGTTTTAACGTCCAGTGCATCTCTAAGGGCATTGCCCAAAAGCATAAAAGCCATAACGAGCGTCATGATGGCAATTCCTGGTACGATGGCAAGATATGCCTTGTCTAAAATAATATACTGATAATGGTCTTTAATCATACTGCCCCAGCTAGGGGTAGGTGGCTGTGCTCCTAGACCTAGAAAGCTCAAACCGCTCTCCACGAGTATAGCACTCGCAAAATTTGCGGCGCTTATAACGATAACGGGCGCCATAATATTTGGTAAAATATGTCTTGATACGATGCGCCAGTCATTAAAACCTAATGCTCTGGCGGCGGTGACATATTGATACTCTTTGGCGACGATTACCTGACCGCGCACAACGCGCGCAACCTCTACCCACATAGTAAGACCCACGGCAATAAAAACGGTAAGAAAACCTTTTCCTAGCGCGATACTTATGGCAATAACCATAAGAAGCGTAGGTATGGACCAAGTGACGTTGATAAGCCACATAATTGCAGCGTCTATTTTACCGCCATAAAAACCTGCAATAGCGCCTAGTAAAATTCCAATGAGTAACGATATAAAAACGCTTACAAATCCTATACTTATGCTTATGCGAGCACCTACCAGCATACGACTCAACATGTCGCGACCGTACTTGTCTGTGCCCAGTAAAAATGTTTTTTGAGATGTAAAGCTTTCGCGAAAGCGTGATTCTTCCAATCCCATTGCACCTTTATATAGTACTGGAACAAACGGAATCTCTGCGCCATCAATATCATAGGGTCTGTAAAACCACTGATTGCCTTCTTGTTTCAAGACAGCTACAGGAATTTCTTCTACTGTGGTTTCACTGCCTGTAAACCAATCTGTCCATGATGACGTCGTGTGATTGCCTAGTGGTAATGAAAGCATCGTAACTTCAAATCCTGGTGGTTGGGAATGTATGGAAATGTGCATTTGGTTTGCATTTTCTGTCGCGTCTGGGGCGAGTACGTACGCAAATAGTGCTAAAAATGCGTAGGTTGCTATAACCGTAAAACTCAAAACGCCCCAAAAGTTCTTTTTGAACTTGTGGAGCGCTAGTGAGCTCAATGATGCCGAGCGTTCATTCATTAATTCTTACTGCTCAGTTTGTTGTTTTTGATAGTGTTCATGCGTAAATCCTTCAAAACCATCACCGCTTCTTCAACATATAGGTCTGTAGTTAAGCTCTTTTGCCACTCCTCTCTTTTTTGTTTTAGAGTTTCATCCTTCATCATGAGTTCTTTTTCATAAGGAAGTACCTCAAATGTCAACTTGCTTTTATAGTTATCTAGCGCGTCAAAACGGTCAGTTTCTTGCTCTAGTTTATCTATTCTCGCAGCATAAGCATCGTAATTCAGTGGTATATCATATTCCTTACGTTGTTTGCTTAACCACTGTGCATTTTCATCAATTAATTTGAAATTGGCATTTTGTGCAATGCGTGCATTAGACGTTTTTATTACTTCTCTAAGATTTGCATAGCCGGTGAATTTTTGATACGTCGCTGGTGCAATCTCATCATAAGGTAATGGGAAATCCTCATCACGTTCTCCTATTTCAATGTAGCTATATCTGTCTGGTGTAACGACATCACTTTTTACGCCTTCGAGCTGTGTGCTACTACCATTCACTCTATAAAATTTTTGTGTGGTTAGTTTAACTGCACCTAAATCTCCATGTTCACTATTTCTTACGAAGCTGTTGAGGTCTTCAAAGTTCTGAACTGTTCCTTTACCAAAGGTTTGTTTACTACCTAAAATAACTGCGCGGTCATAATCTTGCAATGCAGCTGCTAGTATTTCAGAAGCGCTTGCGCTCAACTCGTCTACCATGATAACAAGGGGTCCATCCCAAATGGTTTTGCCACCATCGTCATCTTCGAGTACTTGCGTACGGTTATTCTTAAGAGCTACTTGAACTACAGGACCTTGTGGTATAAAATGGCCTACCATTTCTATAACTTCACGTAAAGAGCCACCGCCATTGCCCCTTAAATCAAGTATTAATCCTTCGGCACCTAGGTCTTTCAATCTTTTTAATTCAATGGCAATATCATCACCAGCTGCGCGTCCATTTTTATTCTCCATGTCAAAATAAAACGTTGGCAGGTTTATGAGGCCGTAATTCACGCTGTTATCTTTAACCATCATGGATTTTGCAAATGTTTCTTCAATAAGAACTACGTCACGCTCTAAAGTAATAACCTCTAAGCGGCCGTCTACTTTTTTAAGGGTAAGACGCACTTTAGTTCCTTTAGGGCCTTTAATGAGTTCTACGGCGTCGCTTATGCTCATACCCATAATGCTTGTAGCTACGCTGTCTTTTTCTTGAGCAACTTTTTGAATAACATCGCCCACTTCCAGCTTTTTACTTCTCCATGCTGGACCACCAGAAATTAATTCCATTACCTTAATGTTATCCATGTTCTTTTGCAGTCGTGCTCCTATTCCTTCTAGTTTACCACTCATAGACTGGTCAAAACGGTCCTTGGTTTGTGGAGCTAGATAGTTTGTATGCGGGTCAAAGTGTGAAGTAATGGCGTTAACGTAAACAGAGAAGTAGTCTAAGCGTTTAATATCCTTGCTATTTTCGAAATTTTCTATGATGGACTTTTTAACTTCCATGCGCACTTCTTTCTCTATTTCAACGAGTGATTTACGCTCTGCCTCTGGTAATTCTTCTTGTTCTTTTACTTTTTCATAATACGAACCTATTGCCGACAATTTTAGAAGTTTGCGCCAGTGGTCTTTTAAAGCAGTCTTATTTTTTGCATAAGGCATGTTCTCATAATCTGTATTTATAATCTCGTTTTTATTGTAATCAAACTGCACCTCTATAATCTCGTCAAAAATCGCCCTAGACTCTTTCTGGCGTTCTAGTAACCGCTCATAACTTAATTTGAATAATGTGATTTTACTATCCTGAATTTGGTCGTCTATGAGAAATTTGTACGCTGCAAAATCTTCATAGTCCTTTTGTAGAAAATATCTTTTTGCAGGGTCTAAGTCGTTAATGTAATTCTTGAAAACGTCTTCAGAGAATTGGTCTGTAAGGTCTGCAGGAGAAAAGTGGTTGCGCTTTAGTACGTTTGATATTACATAAATAAGAAGCTCCTCTTTTTCTTTATCACCTGGGTCTACTTTATTTGTGAAGCTGCAACTTGCAGTTGCTATTAAAAGAGTAACAATACCTAAAGTTAGGTTGTTTTTTAAGAAATTCATAAGGTGATTCATTTGTCTATTGCTTAGTAACATAAAAACCATGCCACAATCATTGGTCTAAAGTAGGCAAGTTTATGCAAACCTTAGCGCTAATTTACTTAATTTTAACCACGTTTTAAAAACTATGGAAGAGAAAGATAAGCCGTTAATACTAGTAACAAATGATGACGGTATCACAGCAAAGGGCATACGCACACTTGTGGCCATAGCCAGTAAATTGGGTAACGTCGTTGTCGTTGCTCCAGATAGTCCGCAAAGTGCTATGGGGCACGCTATTACCATAAATAATACGCTCTATTTAAAAGAGTTTACGCAACACGAATACGACCACAAGGAATATACAACCAGTGGTACTCCGGTAGATTGTGTAAAAATGGCATCTCATGAAATACTGGAAAGAAAGCCAGATTTATGTATCAGTGGTATCAATCATGGCAGCAATAGTGCGATAAATGTTATTTACAGTGGCACTATGAGTGCTGCTGTTGAGGCTGGTATAGAAGGTATTCCAGCAATAGGTTTTTCTCTGTGTGATTATAGTGCAGATGCCGATTTTGATGCATCAGCTCCCTACATTGAGAAAATTATCAAACAAGTTCTTGAGCATGGTATGCCTAAAGGAGTTGTTTTTAACGTCAATATTCCCAAAGTAAGTGAAGAGCCCTACAAAGGCATCAAAATATGTAGACAGGCAAATGCACACTGGGAAGAAGAATTTGACAAACGTACAAATCCTTATGGTAAGGATTATTACTGGCTTACTGGCAAGTTTGTGAATAACGATAAAGGCGAGGATACAGACGAGTGGGCACTTGCACACAATTATATTTCTATCGTTCCTACACAATTTGACCTAACGGCTCACCATTATATAAGCACATTAAACACTTGGGAATTTGAAGTTTAAAATAATAAAGGGTTTTTTGCTAGGAGTGCTGGCAAATTTAATAGGCATGTATTTGTATGTCTATTTTTTTGCGCCTTACGAGGTTGAGACCATATTTACGGTGGCTTTGGAACAAGGCTTTTTAGGAGGTATTATAGGTTTGGGAGCAATCCTTAATTTAGTATTGTTTTTCTTTTTTCTGACTACCCGTATTTTTAAGTTTAAAAAAGCTATGCAGCCTTACGAGGCAAGAGGTGTTCTTATGGCAACTATACTCGCTGCGCTCGCTGTCATGTATTTTGAATTTTAACGTATGAAATATTATCTCATAGCAGGCGAGGCAAGTGGCGATTTACACGGTTCACTTCTTATGGAGCAACTCAAAGTGAAAGACAGCGATGCTCAATTCAGGTTTTGGGGTGGTGATCTTATGGAAGCTCAAGGCGGTACACTCGTTAAACACTACAAGGAATTGGCCTTTATGGGCTTTGTAGAAGTGCTGTCTAATTTAAATGTGATTTTAAAGAATATCAATGCCTGTAAAAAGGATATCGAACAGTTTCAACCAGACGTCATTATATATATAGATTATCCTGGGTTTAACTTCAGGATTATGAAATGGGCTCGCATTAAAGGATATCGCAACCATTATTATATTTCACCTCAAATATGGGCGTGGAAAGAAAACCGTATCAAAGATATCAAGCGCGACGTGGACGCCATGTATGTCATCTTGCCATTTGAAAAATCGTTTTACGAACAAAAACATCATTTCCCAGTACATTTTGTAGGTCATCCACTTATAGACGCTATTGCACAACGTGAACCCGTAGACCACGTTGCTTTTTTAAAACATTACAATTTAGACGACAGGCCTCTTATCGCTTTACTGCCTGGAAGTCGCAAACAGGAAATTAAGAAAATGCTGGCTGTTATGCTCAAAATGACAGACCAGTTTCCGTCATATCAGTTTGTTATTGCCGGTGCACCTGGGCAAGATGAGCAGTTTTATCAACCATACCTACAAAAATATCCAGTTACGTTGGTAATGAACAAAACATATGATCTATTGAGTCTGTGTAATGCCGCACTCGTGACCTCAGGAACTGCAACGCTTGAAACTGCTTTGTTTAAGGTGCCTCAAGTGGTTTGTTACAAGGGAAGTTCCATTTCTTATGCCATTGCAAAACGTATTATAAAATTAAAGTACATTTCGCTCGTTAACCTTATCATGGATGCACCCGTTGTGACTGAGTTGATTCAAAATAATTTTAACACATCTAAA
>JANQTO010000313.1 GCA_030731685.1 Nonlabens sp. | reverse complement strand
TTTGCAAACAGTAACTTTATGAGTGTGTAGTCCTTTACCGTTCTTCGTTCAGCGATAAATGGTTCCTGAACGGGTTTAGAAAATGCTACAGAATCTATAAATTTTAAGGACAACCCGTCAAGTTCCGTGCTGTAAAATTTATTAGTTGACGTTATGGCTAGTCGCGTAGTGCCATTCACATAAAATTCCTCGCTTATAAGGTACTTTTTATCTAAATTATTGTACGCTGTGACTGGTGCTATATCTAAGGTTTTTGTATTTATATAGAAAAGGTCCGACCGCCCTTTTGTGTAATGTAATTTGAGATAAATGTGGTTGTTTTTGTGTTTAAAAAACCTTCCGCCATTTGGTTTTTTGCCTGGTGTAGTAGGCAGTTTAATAGTGAAGAAATTTGAACCGTCATAACGTTGTATAACGACCTCTTTGTCACCGTAGATAAACTCATTAGACAACTTATTATCACCCAGTATCCATAGCCACCCCGCGGTATCGTATATGCTGTCATAGGGATTGGAAATGACGTATCCATCTTTAAATGAATACGTGTTTGTATTCACCAGCACAGACTGGTCCTGTTGAGACCAGGCCATAGTTGTAAAAAATGAGATAAGAAAACATAGGTTTTTCAAGAATCTACTTTAGAGGAATACTAGGGGTCAAATGTATAGAACTTTCTTAAACTTATAGAATAGCAGTTTAAGCATAGGTAATGCAACTAAGTTTGTGCTTGCCCATTTAAAGTACTATATATCCAACTCTTCACTGATTGCTTGATTAAATACGCTTTCGCGAAAGCAAATAATATATACCAACATCGCGCAAGGATAAAAACCATGACGAAGACCTCATGCAATTTTTTGCAACATCCTGATATTTCTAGGGTAGTATGAAACCTCGAACGCAAAGACAAAGCCAATATCCAACTTAAAGAGACATAAATCAGGTGCCGAAATAGCTTGAAATTTCTATAACTCAATTTTAATGACTTTTACTAAACTAGAGCGATACAAACGTCTATCAAATGAACAGGCAATTATCGTTAAAAACAAAACGACACTCATACATACCGTTTTTTTGAGAAAGGAACGCCTTCTCCATAAAACCCGCAAGGATTAAAAAGGCTTCTAACTAGATGCGCCCCTGCTTATTAAATTACGATTCAACAAATAAAAATATAACCAATGATAATTATTTAACATTTTTTGTAATACATTTACCAATAATGAAATTTTAGGGCATTTCGTTAAGGATTATACAACATCCATTATTGTTTGATTCTGTACAATCTCATTCTTAGCAAAATTTGACACTGTCTAACCGCTAAGTATACTTCCTAAATTTTTATTAAGTACCGATTTTAAACCTATCGTTAGGCTCCATTACGAGCTTAATAAAAACTTAATGTATACACCATGAAAAAAAAACTTTACCTTCTTCTTTTTATCTCTATTTTTTCTTACAGCTATTCAGCCAGTTCTCAAATCGATCCTTTTTTAGGGCAGGTAACTATGTTTGCTGGTAATTTTGCCCCTCGAGGATGGGCTTTCTGTGAGGGACAACTATTGCCAATCAACCAAAATCAAGCGCTTTTCTCTCTTTTGGGAACAACGTATGGCGGCGACGGTAGGACTACTTTTGGCTTACCTGATTTGAGAGGGCGTACTGCTGTAGGCGTAGGTAGTGGACCTGGTTTACCAACGGTTAATCAAGGCTCACAATTTGGAAACGCAAACACCACACTGAGTATAAATAATATGCCTTCTCACTCACATACCGTAAATGGTGTGACTGAGGTAGGTACAAGTAGTGATCCTACAGGAAACTATCCAGCAAATACCAAAATATTTGACAATGAGTACGGCACTGGAACACTTACTCCCATGAATTCAGGAATGATAGCACCAAGTGGTCAGAGCCAACCTTTTGAAAACAGACCACCGTCGCTGGGGATACGCTATATAATCGCTTTACAAGGAATCTACCCGTCAAGAAGTTAAAGAATCATTAACCAACAAATAATCAATAAGATGAAAAAAATTACACTTATTTTAGCACTACTGCTTTTAGGAAGCATGGAAACAGTGAACGCACAAGACGGTTTCATAGGTGAAGTTAGAATGTTTGCAGGGAATTTTGCCCCAAGAAACTGGGCATCTTGCGAGGGACAGCTATTGCCAATCGCACAAAACACTGCATTATTCTCCATTATTGGCACCATGTATGGCGGTGATGGAAGAACAACTTTTGCCTTACCTGACTTGCGTGGGCGGGTACCTGTAGGAGTGGGAAATGGACCTGGTTTACCATCGGTTAATCAAGGTTCACCATTTGGCACTGCAACTACTACACTTTCTATAAACAACCTTCCAGCTCACTCACATTCCGTAAATGGTGTGACTGAGGTAGGTACAAGTAGTGATCCTACAGGAAACTATCCAGCAAATACCAAAATATTTGATAATGAATATGGCACTGGAACACTTACCCCTATGAATTCAGGAATGATAGGAATCAGTGGTCAAGGACAACCTTTTGAAAACAGACCACCGTCTTTAGGTATGCGCTACATTATATGCCTACAAGGCATTTTCCCTTCAAGATCATAATTATGAGAAATTTTTACAAAACACTCTTAACTGGTATAGTTTTACTTGCTGGCTCACTTTCTTTTGGACAAATCACGCTAAACGGCTGTGATGCATTGTTTGGAAATCAAGATTTTACATTTACGAATGTAGGAACAGATGCTACAGGAAGAAATATTTATGAAACAACTCCATTAGATGGAGCTCAGTCTTGTGGTCTCGGCTTCTGTGAATTTCGTATTTCTTGGAACGATATGGCAATGCGCTGGGAGCTTGTTGCTGATGATGGAAATGATGCCATTTTCTTTAACGGCACAAATCTTATTCTTTTCAATACGAGCGCATCCTCTCCAAACCCACCCGACGCTACACTAGGAATGTGGGTGGACGCTAACGGTGGAGCATGTGGACCTAGTACTATTGACACCCTTACAGGAGATGTACAATCTACTGTAGCGCCACCCATCTCGTTTACTGCACTCGCAGATTTATGTTTAGATGCAGGAGTGCAAGCAGGTTTAGCTGGAGGAACCCCAGGAGGAGGCGTTTATTCTGGACCAGGAGTAACTGACGATGGGAACGGAATGACCTTTAGCTTTGACCCAGCAGCAGCTGGTATAGGTGTTCATACCATTACATATACATTTACAAATGC
>JANQTO010000312.1 GCA_030731685.1 Nonlabens sp. | reverse complement strand
GCGCAACACGTTACTGAACCACGTTGTATCTGGTAATTTACAATCTACAGCGCTCACAAATGGCTATGTAAAAACCTCAGCAACTAATGGAGATGGTGATGCTTTAGATTTATATGTAGACATTAGAAGTGGAGTTTTACTAAACGGTGTCGCAACTGTAACTGCACCTAACAATATAGTGTCTAACGGAGTGATTCACGTCGTAGATGAGGTAATTGCTTTGCCTACAGTCGTTACACTTGCAGTGGCAAATCCTGATTTTTCAAATCTAGTAACAGCAGTAGGTCAAGAAGGACTTGTACCTACGCTCAATAGCGCTGGTCCATTTACAGTGTTTGCACCGTTAAATTCTTCTTTTGATGCACTAATTGCTGAATTACCAAGTTTGAACAATATCAATGACGTACTAGCATTAACTAATTTGACTGATGTTCTAACTTATCATGTATTACCAAGCGCAGTACGTGCTGAGGATATTACAAATGGTATAACTCCTTCTACTGTACAAGGTGGAACATTTACTATTAACACCACTGGTGGAGTGAATATTACTGATGGCCAGGCAAGGGTTACACCTGTTTTAGTAACTAATGTGACTGCAACTAATGGTGTAGTTCACGCAATAGGTAGAGTTCTGTTACCATAGTAATTATCAATTATTTATCAAATGTAAAAGTCCTGTGGTTCATGCTACAGGACTTTTTTTTACACAATACATTTCGTGTTCCATCCATTAAGTTCAAAGTGATGTGACATCTAGCTAGACGTTCATGGGTAACATTTACATTCCTAACAAAATAGAACAAAAAAACGCCTCGGTAAAAACCGAGGCGATTAGTATATAAAGAAGGAAGTAATTACTTACTGAACTTTGCGTATTTGTTTTTGAACTTGTCGATACGACCTGCAGTATCAATCAATTTATTTGTACCTGTGTAAAAAGGGTGAGAAGTACGAGAAATCTCTAACTTAATAAGTGGATACTCAACACCATCTACATCTAGGGTGTCTTTAGTATTTGCGGTAGATTTAGTAATAAAGACTTCTTCGTTAGACATGTCTTTAAATGCTACTAATCTATATTCTTCTGGGTGAATTTCTTTTTGCATAGTCGTTTACTTATTCTTTTGCGGGTGCAAAGTTAATTCTTTTTTGTTATCCTACAATATAATGCAGCTTTAAAACGCAACTTTTTTAAGCGTCTAAATCGAGTTACAAATATATATCTTTGTGCAACGGTAAAAATAAGATACGTGGACGGTATTATTAAGAGACAATCAGCAATAATAGGATTGATAGGTGCAATTATAGCTTCTGCTGCTTATGTGGCTATATGGAAGTTGCAATGGTACTCAAGTGGATGGATGGCCATGGTTATTCTTATTACACCATTGATACTAGGAATTACTTCGCAAATACTTGCTAAACGAGCGTTGCAAGGAGCTATATCACTTAAACAATGTGTCCTTGCATTTCTTATAGTAGTAGTACTGTTTTTTGTGGCCGAGGCACTTATTAACTACCTCATCTTTGTAGTCATAGACCCTAGTGCACAAGAAGAGATGCGCGAGGCTACTTTAAAAGCAGTTAGTACGAATCCTAATAGTGCAGCATCTAGCGGTGTTTTTAAAGAACCTACATTTACACCAGGTGAATACTTTAGGGCCGTACTATCTAAGACATTACTTTATACAGTGATAGGTATTATTTCTGGCTTTTTCATCAAAAACATTAAAACAACTTCATAAACCACCATTTATGCTTAATAAAATAGGACTTAAATACGGCCTCATAGGCTTTACGATATATGCTCTTTACATCATTATAGGATGGCAGGTGAGCCTAAGCATACTGATAAATCCATTAATTGGGTTTGCATTAGGTCTCATGGTAGTAGGTTTGGGTATTTATTCACAGCTCGATGCCCGTAAAAAGAACGGCGGATTTTTAGATTTTACGTATATCTTACAAGTGTATATGATTACCGTTATTATAGCAATAATGGGTTATTATATTACTAGTGTCGTTATTTTCAATTTTGTAGATCCTGCCGCTAGCAAAGAAATTATGCGACTGACAGTAGAGCAAAGCATGGGAATGATGGAAAGTCTCTTTGGCATGATGGGTCAAAAAGACGCGATGGAAAATATGGACCAGGAGATTTTACAGCAAGCTATGGAAGATGCCCCTAACCCATTCGGCCCCACAATCATTCTTTCTTTTATTTTTAGTGTAATGATGTATACCGTTATAGGTTTAATAAGTGCTGCAGTGCTGCGCAAGGACGAACCGGTGCCATTTCATTAATATGCTGGACCTTTCTATAGTCATACCACTTTACAACGAAGCTGAATCGCTAGAAGAACTCCAGCAATGGATAGACCGCGTACTGGAAAAAACTACGTTAACCTATGAAATTTTATTCATAGATGATGGCAGTACAGATAGCAGTTGGGATGTATTGAGTTCGCTTTCGCGAAAGCATGATTACATAAAAGCCCTTCGTTTTCAAACAAATTACGGGAAATCGCAGGCATTACACGCAGGATTTGCAGCTGCCCAAGGAAATGTAGTTATTACCATGGATGCAGATTTGCAGGACAGTCCCGAAGAAATACCAGCATTGTACCATCTAATAATAGAAGAAAATAATGACTTAGTAAGTGGCTGGAAACGTAAAAGATATGACTCTGTCATAGGTAAAAATCTACCTAGCAAACTCTTCAACTGGGCAGCGCGTAAAACGAGCGGTCTCAAGTTAAATGATTTTAATTGTGGCCTTAAAGCTTACAAAAGTGAAGTCGTAAAACGCATAGATGTTCACGGCGAGATGCACCGTTATATTCCGGTGCTGGCAAAAAACGCTGGTTTTAGGAACATTACCCAAAAAGAAGTTGCTCACCAAGCACGTAAGTACGGTACCACAAAATTTGGCTACGAGCGCTTCATCAATGGATTTCTAGATCTTATTACCATTGCCTTTATAACTAAATATGGAAAACGTCCTATGCACTTTTTTGGCAGCATAGGTGTAATTATGTTCCTTTCAGGGTTTCTAATCGCTAGTTATGTAGGATTGCATAAGCTCTATAAAATGGCAAACGATATACAATATACACTCGTCACAGACAATCCATGGTTTTTCATTGCACTGACCACCATGATTTTAGGGTCCCTATTTTTTATAGCAGGGTTTCTAGGAGAGCTTATTATGAGAAATGGTGTGCCTAGTGAGCGATATTGTATCTCTCAAAAG
>JANQTO010000311.1 GCA_030731685.1 Nonlabens sp. | reverse complement strand
TGTAAGTTATCTACCTAATAATGCAGACAGCTTGTATATGCGTCGCGGTGTTATTTTTCAGGTACCATTTGGTGGAACCATAGGGTCAGGTGGTGGCGTTGGAACGCGTGTTTTCACAGCAACCGTAGACGGAACTTTGTTCAGCCCTCAAGTGATTTCTCCGGTTGTAACTGCTGGCTCGATAACAATACTTGCAGCAAGACAAACAGCACAAATCTCAATAGCCTTTCCTGAAACTATCACGCCGGGCAACTATCCATTTGGCACCGCTGGTGTTTCGGCAACCTATATTAACAATGGAACTCCGGCAAATGCGCCTTCAGGAAATCTCATCATAACAAATGCAAACCAGACAGCAAACACCGTGGACGGTACTTTTAATTTTATGACTGGACCACCCAATAATTTCAACGTAACAAACGGAGCATTTTCTGTTTCTTACTAGAATCCTATTATCATTATCAAAAAAGCCTCGATATCGAGGCTTTTTTTTATGGCTTCATGTAAATGAGCTTGCGGTGATAATCTATAATTGCTTTTGCAGCGATAAGAAAGTCTGCACCAAGTAATCCTTGAATAGCTCGCATGCGTTCCACAGCGAGCGCGTTGTTTATAAAACTCATATCCATACTAAGCAGTGTCATGTCTTCGTGAGACCAGTCGCCTAGAACAAGTGTATTATTATGAGCAATGCGTGGCATTAAGGAACCACTTGCAGTACCTATTTCCTTATCCATCAAGTGCGTTTGTAGTTGTAACGCCTCATCTAAATCCTGATTCACGCAACTGGCACTAGCACCCGTATCTATTATAAACCTGCCCTCGTAACCATTTATGGATGCTTTGGTAATAATGTGCCCACTTTTTGGAGCGATTCTTATGTTGTGTGCGATGTAACCGTTTGCAATAAGTAATTTCTTAAAAGAGGTCATGTATATAGTTAGAGCTGTAAATATAATTACGCTTTCGCGAAAGCGTGCTCCTTTTCAATCCCTATTTTTGCAGCATGAATTTTACAGATACCCATACACACCTTTATAGTGAAGCTTTTCAAGACGACCAAAAAGCCATGATGGAACGAGCTATTGCTGCTGGTGTGGACCGTTTTTTTGTTCCTGCAATAGACTCGACATATACAGACGCTATGCTAGAACTAAAAAAAAACTATCCAGAACAGGTTTTCCTTATGTGTGGCCTGCACCCTACACATGTAAAAGAAAATGTAGCCAGTGAACTGCAGCACATTAAAGAAATGCTCGCACAACACGATTATGTCGCCGTGGGCGAAATAGGTGTAGACTTATATTGGGACCAGACGTTTAAACAGCAACAACTTGAGGCGTTCCACACCCAAATCCAGTGGTCACTTGATAAAAAACTACCCATTGCGATTCATTGCCGCGATGCTTTCGATGAGGTTTTTGAAGTACTTGAGGACTATCGAGGAACTGCACTCAAGGGTATTTTTCATTGTTTTACAGGAGACCTTGCACAGGCCCACCAAGCGATAGATTTGAACCTTAAACTAGGTATAGGCGGCGTGGCAACTTTTAAAAATGGTAAAATAGACCAGTTTTTAAACGAGATTGCACTCAAGCACATCGTTTTAGAGACAGATGCTCCCTATCTAGCACCAGTGCCTTACCGCGGTAAACGCAATGAGAGCGCATACCTGCCGCTGGTTGCCGCTAAGCTTGCCGAAATATACAATGTATCTATTGAGGACATCGCGAGGCAAACAACGCTAAATTCCTGTGAAGTATTCGGTGTATAAAGTCTAGAGGTGTACATTTGTAAATCAAGAAATTAAGCCACTGTGGAGACATTTGACGATATAAGATTCTTTCATTCTGACGAGGTAAACCCTGCACTACAAAGTGCGGTACGCCACCCCATGATTAAGGAACTCTTTGCATATACATTCCCAAATAAAAGCGAAGACGAGATTAAAGACATCGTACTATCATGCCACAGTATAGATGAATTACAGCGCAAAGTCATATCTAAAACCATGTTGCGATTGCTAGATGAAACCAGTGCAGGTTTGACCACCAGTGGTTTTGATGAATTAGATAAGGACACTCCTTATTTATATATAAGTAATCACCGCGATATTGTACTCGATACGTCGCTCATAAACGTGGTGCTTTTTGACCACGACCTTATACGCACCGCAAGCGCGATAGGTGATAACTTGGTTCAACGTCCATTTGTAAATGCATTGAGTAAACTCAACCGTAATTTTGTGGTAAAACGTGGCGCAGGACCTCGAGAAACCTTGTTAAGCAGCCAAAAGTTGAGCAAGTTTATACAGCATTTACTTCATGAACGCAAACGCAGCGTGTGGATTGCGCAGCGTCAAGGTCGCACTAAAGATGGTAACGATATTACCGAGCAAGGCGTTCTCAAAATGATAGGCCTTGCCGCTGGAAAACAACCCATAGCCGAGTTCTTAAACAACTTGCGCATCGTACCCATTTCTATTTCGTATGAATATGACCCGACAGATATTCTGAAAGTACCTGAATTACTCGCCAAAGCCGCAAACGAAGAATACATAAAAACCGAGAACGAAGATTTTAATAGTATTCTCAAAGGAGCGCTAGGCCAGAAAAAACACATACATATCGCCGCAGGCAAGCCTTTACACATTACTGCTGACGCTGGCGAAGGCACAAACCAAGTGCTACAACGTGTCGTGCAGCAATTAGATGACACCATACAGTTTAACTACCGCTTGTGGCCTACAAACTATATAGCCCACGACCTTGTTCATAATTCACAAACTAACGAGGCACATTATACAGAACAAGATAAGAACCAATTTGAGCGTAGGTTGCGCTTGCGTGTTAATAGTACAGACGAGAAAGCCGTTGCAAGCTTTTTAAGTATGTATGCAAGACCCGTTGCAAACAAAGAGCTTTTAAAAAGCACGCATGAAGCTTAACATCCTTCTTATTTACACCGGCGGTACCATAGGGATGATGAAAGACCCTGCTACCGGTGCGTTGCGTTCTTTTAATTTTAATGAGCTTCTTGTACACATACCAGAGGTGCGCCAGCTGGACTGTGATATCCACCCTATATCATACGAGCATCCCATAGATTCTTCTAACATGAATCTAAAACACTGGCGGGAACTGGGCGACATTATTCATAAAAACTATGACGACTACGACGGCTTTGTAGTGCTGCACGGCAGCGATACCATGTCCTATACGGGTAGCGTGCTCAGCTTTATGTTTGAAAACCTTACCAAACCCATCATTC
>JANQTO010000310.1:2823-14178 GCA_030731685.1 Nonlabens sp. | reverse complement strand
TCGCGGTTAGTTGATATCTAACTCGCCTGTTTCCATCAAATCTGGTTGCTCGCCAGTAAGAGCACCAACTCCCATTTTAAGAAGTGAAACAAGTTTGTTGTCCTTAGTATCCCAATAGTGTACATCGCTGGGCTTTATCTCGATGACCGAGATATTCGGGTCATCTTTCCCATCAAACCACATATCGTCTGTGCTACCGTAGAGCTCTTCAATCATTTTTTGATTTCTGCTTATAAGTGCCTGACCGTAAACCGTTAGAAATTCCATGTCACTGCCGCTGCTATAAGTGAGCAGTGCTCGTTCCTCTTCTTTAATATGACGGTTGTGCGTGCTACTGCCATCGCTCAAAAACCAAATGTTCCCTTCTTTATCAACCTTCTTCGTACTCATAGGTACGATATGAAATGGTGGATGTGATAAGTCAGTCGCCATCATGGCAAAGTCTATCTTTTCGGCCAGCTCTTTTAATTTTGCAATTGCCTCATCTCTTTTTAGGTCAGTCCTGCTCATAATTTTTTATTTAAAATTAGTATTTATGCATCGTACCTTTTATTAAAAGTGCGTTAAAGTAATTTGATACGTTTCTTGTATTTCGCTTTCGCGAAAGCGAGGTTTAAAGCTTTCATTCTTAAGATGTAGAGGCCCAGTTAAAAGCAAAGATTAAAATTTCAAGCCTATGAAAACAGATTCATAAAATATATCTGCCAATCAGGATTTGCAATCGCACATCCTGTAAAGCGGCGCATTCCTAAACTTTGTACCTCGGTCGTCAGTTGTAGACTGAAAATAGAAAAGGAAATAGTGGAATTTTGAGCGAGCTCAGACATTACAAAAAACTATATCACGAATCAGGATTTGCTATCGCACATCCTGCAAAACTCCGCTTTGAAAATGAAAACTCCCCTAGAAAATGCTTGAGCTTGCTCAGACATTACAATAGAACAATCCCACGAATCAGGATTTGCTCCGCACATCCTGCAAAACTCCGCTTTGAAAATAGAAACTCCCCTAGAAGATGCTTGAGCTTGCTCAGACATTTTCTAGGGGAGTTTCTATTTATTCGTGACCCCGACAGGATTCAAACCTGTAACCGCTGGAGCCGAAATCCAGTGCGCTATTCAGTTGCGCCACGAGGCCGTTTATTATTTAACTAGTGTTAAGTAAGCTGCGCTTTTACAATGGTGCTTATCATCCTACCATCTGCCTTACCAGCTAGTTGCGTGCTTGCCATGCCCATGACTTTACCCATATCCTGCATTCCTGATGCACCTGTTTTTGCAATGATGTCTTTTACAACTGCTATAACTTCTTCTTCACTTAACTGCGCTGGTAAGAACTGCTCCAAAACTGCTGCTTGAGCAAGTTCTGGCGCTGATAAATCTGCACGTGATTGTTCATCATAAATACGGGCACTATCCTTACGTTGTTTCACTAATTTTTGAACGAGCTTAATTTCATCTTCGCTTGAAAGTTCCTCACCTGTTCCTGAAGTTTTGGCGAGCAAAATTTCGCTTTTCACAGCGCGCAGTGCAGCAAGAGCAACTTGGTCTTTTGCTTTCATAGCCTCTTTCATGGCGGTCATTATGGATACTTCTAAACTCATGATGGTTCTTTTATTTGATGAAACAAAAATAGGGTAATATCCAGTATTCACCCAACGGATTTCTCCTAAAAAGAAAAACCTGAACCTTCTTGAGAAAGATTCAGGCTAACCGCTTTTTAGGGAAAAGCTGTATAGAAAAGTTAATCTACATTATCGTGTAAGAACGAGTTGTTGTTTGTTCTAAACTGCACTCCTTCTTTGTCATCTACGTTTACTGTTGTTCTGGAACGGTCACTGTCAGACGGTGTGTCGTTAAGCTCAATTCCCTGGCGTAAATAGGCTGGTTTCTTCTCTAATTCATCCATTCTGTGCGAATTCTTAAACTTGTAATTATGCTGGTGCAACTTAGCTCTGCGCTCTTCGGCACGTTGCTTGAGCACCTCATTAATAGGCATTTCTAATGGGTCTATGACTACCGCTTTCTCTTCAGTGATAGGTTGCGCTGGAACTTCCTGTTCTTTTTTAGCAACTGGAATAGACGGTGGCTTTTGTGAGGTAGCTGTTGTAGGTCTCGCAGCATTAAGCTCGTTCTCAAAATCCATATAGTCGTCCAGTGAGTACTTGCGTACACCATCGTTGTTAAATTCAGTCACGGGAATCACTTCTACCGCGTCTTTCACGTCTATCTCGCTAAGGTCATGAACTATTTTCTTAGGAGCAACTGGCTCTTCTTTAGGCAACGGCATGTCAAAATCAAAAAACATCTGGTCGCGCTCCTCTTGAACGGTATCTTCTACAACAACTTCTATGGCAGCAATGTCTTCTCGTACGTAAACAGACAGCTCTTCATGATCTAAAACTTCTTCATAAATCACGTTTAAGTTTTTTATGAATTCAGTCGTAGGAATCAGACCATTCTCAAGCACAATAGGCGTCGCAAAGTCATCTTCTTCATCTACAAGCTCGTGCACAATGACTTTTTCAACCACTGGCTCTTCTGTTTGTGGCATTGCTGGTGTGGAGTTCGCTTTCGCGAAAGCGTTACCCAAAGCATCTTGCTGCTCTTCAACCTCATCTTCCAAGTCCATGATAATGGTACCGTGCGTCACGTTTGCCTTCACCTCATTGAGCACCTGCGTTGCGCGCTGCTCGTCTTCAAGCGTGTGAATGATGCGCTTGTCGTCTAGGTTAGAGATTTGGTTTTGTTGTTCAATGTTGAAACCCGTTGCAATAACGGTTACGGCTATCGAGTCACCCAGAGTCTCGTCCTCGCCTACACCCATAATAATATTTGCAACGCCACCAGCCTCGGCCTGAATGTGGTCGTTGATTTCAGCAATCTCGTCTATGGTGATTTCTTCACTACCGGAAACGATAAGCAAAAGGACATTTTTAGCACCTTTAATCTTGTTGTCATTCAATAATGGAGAATCCAGCGCCTTTAAAATAGCGTCTTGCGCACGGCTCGTTCCCGTTGCAGTAGAGCTACCCATAATAGCAGTACCCGAGTTAGAAAGCACCGTTTTTGCATCGCGTAAATCGATGTTTTGTGTGTAGTGATTTGTAATAACCTCAGCAATACCACGGGATGCGGTAGCAAGAACCTCGTCGGCCTTTGAGAAACCAGCCTTAAAGCCTAAGTTTCCATAGACCTCACGTAGTTTATTGTTATTGATAATGATAAGCGAGTCCACATTGCGACGCAACTTCTCAATACCTAGCTGTGCTTGATCGTTACGTACCTTACCCTCAAACTGAAATGGCGTGGTAACGATTCCTACGGTTAGGATGTCAAGTTCTCGAGCAGCTTTTGCAATCACTGGAGCAGCACCAGTTCCTGTTCCACCACCCATACCTGCGGTGATAAACACCATTTTTGTATTAGAATCGAGCATGGCTTTGATAGCCTCGATACTTTCTTGTGCAGCGTGCTCACCTACTTCTGGATTTGCGCCAGCGCCAAGACCTTCAGTCAGCGACATACCTAACTGTATACGGTTAGGAACTGGGCTATTTTCCAGTGCCTGCGCGTCTGTATTGCATATGATGAAATCAACACCTACAATACCTTGGTTAAACATGTGCTTTATCGCGTTGCTACCACCACCACCGACACCGATGACTTTAATAACGTTTGATCTATTCTTAGGTAGGTCGAAGGAATATCCTTCTAGTTCTTCGTAACTCATAATGCTGCTGCTTTTGTAAAGGGTTTAAGTACTCTTTCTCTATATATTATTTACTCTGCGTTATCTAAAAAATCTTTAATGCGCTGTGTTAGATTATCTAAAATGCCCCTACCTTTAGTAGGCTGCGCTACTGGTTCAGAAACAACAGTTTCTTGTTCTTGCTCTTCAACTATCGCCCGTTGCTCTTGCGTAGCTGGCTTTTTAAATTCCTGCTTATGAATAGCGCCTAAAGCTTGAGGATTTTCTAGTCCTTTCATAACTAGTCCTACCGCTGTTGCAAAAACTGGATTTGTAGTTTCTGCATCGCTATCACCAGCTAGGTGCTCGTTAGGATATCCTATACGTGACGGCATACCTGTAACATACTCTGCAAGTTGCTTTATGTGCTTAAGCTGGCTACCACCACCTGTCAAAACCACTCCGGCGATAAGCTGCTTTTTAGACTCGTCATACCCATAGTTTTTAATTTCTACAAATGCTGTTTCTAAAATCTCAATAACGCGAGCGTGAATTATTTTACTCAAGTTTTTGAGGCTTATCTCTTTAGGGTCACGACCGCGCAATCCTGGAATAGAAACAATCTCATTATCTCTATTTTCTCCAGGCCATGCACTACCGAATTTTACTTTAAGCAGTTCTGCCTGCTTTTCTATAATGGAGCAACCTTCTTTTATATCTTGGGTAATAATGTTACCACCTTGCGGTATTACTGCGGTGTGACGTATGATTCCGTCCTTAAAAATGGCGATATCTGTTGTTCCACCACCTATGTCTATAAGAACCACACCTGCATCTTTCTCGTCTGAGCTCAACACAGCATCTGCACTTGCGAGCGGTTCTAGCGTTATTTTTTGAAGTGACAAATCTGCACTTACAACGCAACGACCTATGTTGCGTATACTTGCTACTTGACCTACAACTACATGAAAGTTTGCCTCTAATCTTGCGCCGTACATGCCTATAGGTTCCTTAACCTCTGACTGTCCGTCTACTTTATATTCCTGTGGTAAGACGTGTATGATTTCTTCACCAGGTAGCATGACCAGTTTTTGCACCTGGTCACAAAGCCTATTAATATCTGATTGGTCTATAACGTCATCACCGTTATCTCGGGTAATGTAGTCGCTGTGTTGTAAGCTACGTATATGTTGACCAGCAATACCTACGGTCACCTCGCCTATTTTAAGACCACAAGAGGCTTCGGCCTGCATGACCGCTTGCTGAATAGAAGTAATGGTTTGTGTGATATTATTTACAACACCGCGGTGTACGCCTTGACTTTTGGCCTTTCCCATACCGAGAATTTCCAATTTACCGTATTCGTTTTTACGACCAATCATGGCCACAATTTTTGTGGTTCCTATATCAAGTCCTACTGCATACTCATGTAAATCCATACCTTACTTTTTAACTACTACCACTTGATTCTTATACCTCAAATCTATCTTGCCTAAATCTTGCAAGGCGTTATCTTTTATCATTTTAGCGACAAAAACTTTGTAATTCTTCAATTTACTTTCAATCATACTCACTTCTCCTAATACAATTTCATAATCATATGCTCGAACTTCCATGGTCACTTCACCTTTGCCGTTCAACCGAACATCAGTAATCGTTGCTTTTAAAAAGGCATCGTTTCTAATGGCCTGTAAAAGTTCATAAACCTTATTTTTATAAGATTCTTTGTAACCGTAAACCAAGGGAACCAGAACGGTGTATTCTGATGACAGTGGCATGAGACTATTGTCTGCATCGAGGTACTGATTAGGCACGGTCATTATTCTAGCGATGGGCTTTCTAGGCTCAACGACAGCTTCTAAAGTTCCATCAATGGTTAGCGAAACATCTGCGACTCTGACCATTGGGTTTTTGCGTAGTTCAGTTTCTCTTAAATTCAAATCTAATTTTTCTAAAGGCGCTTTCTGGAACTCTTGATTATTTTGTATCAACAATTTATTAACGTTTTTTTCAGAAATTATAGGTTCATAAAGATTTACAAATGAGATGTTTACGTTTTTAACGGTGCGTTTAGCATTTCTACGCGCTGCAAAACCGTACAAACTGAAAATCAACACGATAGCTACAAAAAGCCCAATTGCCATTTTATATTTTTTCATGCAGCCAGTTTTTAGTTATTCTATCTATCTCTACACCTATATCTCCAGCTCCTATCATTACGACAATACGCGTTTTATTTTCTTTTATAAATGATTCAATTTCGTTCTTTTCCAGCACGGTTACCGTAGCTTTTGAAGCTGTATTTTCTTTAATTTTTTGAGCAAGCAAAGCACTGGTGATTCCTTCCATGGGAAGCTCGCGCGCTGGATAAATATCAAGCAAACCAACCCGTGGAAATTTTCCCAAACTAGCCGCAAAACCATCTAAAAAGTCTCGAGTACGAGAGAATAAATGTGGTTGAAAAATAGCGAGCACTTCTTCACCTGGATACATCTCGGTCACGGCTTGATAGACCGCTTCAATCTCTGTAGGGTGATGTGCATAATCGTCTATGAGAACCTGTTCCTTTGTATTTATACGATACGTAAACCTGCGTTCCACACCTGGGAATGTTGCCAGTGATTCTTTGAGCTTTGACATTTCAACGCCGGTTTGTGCAGCCATCGCAATGGCAAGCACGGCATTAGACAAATTATGCTTTCCTGGAAGGCGCAGTGACCAGCCAGAGGTTGTGCCTTCTGGTGTTTTTAAACTAAAATGGTATGCGCCATCTTTTATTGAAATATCTACAGCCTGATAATCGCCTTTTTCAGTTCCTACTACCTTTCCAGTGAGTGCTACTTTTTCGTTGACAAACAATGCGTTTTCAGGAACCAATGCAGCGAAATCGTGAAATGTTTGCTCAAAAGTTGCTACATCGCCATAAATATCCAAATGGTCTGGGTCCATAGCCGTAATTCCAGCCACATCAGGTGATAGCTGCATAAAGGAACGGTCAAACTCGTCTGCCTCTACGACCATGAAATCAGTTCCAGTGGACAGGTAATTTGTTTTGTAATCTTCTAAAATGCCACCTAAAAAAGCTGTCACTTTCACACCGCTTTGATACAGCACGTGCGCAAGTATAGCGCTCGTGGTGGTTTTGCCATGTGTACCAGCAACCGCAAGACAAGTCATGGTTTTAGAGATTTGACCCAGTAATTGAGCACGTTTGAGTATGGGAATTCCGCTTTCGCGAAAGCGGGAAAGTTCCACCATTCCACCAGGAATAGCAGGCGTGTAAATAACCTGTGCCGTACCTAAATTTTTAAAGGCTTGCGGAATAAGGTCAAAATTATCTTCATAGTGAATAGCAACACCTTCTTTCTCCAGCTGTTTTGTGAGCGTGGTCGCAACCTTGTCATAGCCAGCAACCACTTTTCCTTGCTCATTTAAATACCGAGCAAGCGCGCTCATGCCTATACCGCCGATGCCCACAAAATATACGTGCGTTATGTTTTTTAAATTATCCATGAAGCAGTTTTTCTATGTGGTCTACAATGGTTGTAGTGGCGTTAGGCAACGCAAGTTCTCTGATGTTTTTTCCTAGTTTTTGTTGCAACTGGTCATCGCTCACTAGGACTTTCCATTGCTCTGTAAATGTTGCTAAATCTGCCTCTTTTATCATGATTGCAGCGTCTTTTGCAACAATGGCTTGAGCGTTTTTAGTTTGATGGTCTTCAGCAACGTGTGGTGATGGAATGAATATAACTGGCTTGCCTACGATGCAAAGCTCTGATATTGTTCCTGCTCCAGCTCGCGAAATAATAAAATCCGCAGCGCTGTAGGCATAATCCATCTTATTTATAAAGGCATGTACCTGAACGCCGTCTTGGGTAAGGTGCTTGTACTTTTCGAAGTATAACGAACCGCACTGCCATATAATTTGCACATCATTTTTGAGTAGCGCAACATGCTCAGCAATCAACTCGTTCATGCGACGTGCGCCTAGACTCCCGCCAAGAACTAGTAATGTCCTTTTGCTTGCAACTAGTTTAAAATGTTCTTGTGCAGCGGCACGTTTAGAGTGAATATCGAGTAAATCTTGTCTTACGGGATTACCGGTAAGTATAATTTTAGAAGCTGGGAAAAAGCGTTCTAGTCCGGTACTCGCAACACAAATGATACTGGCCTTTTTTGCGAGCATTTTATTTGTTATTCCAGGAAACGAGTTCTGTTCCTGTATCACACATGGTATGTTTTTAGAACCCGCCATTTTCAATAACGGTCCGCTAGCGTAACCACCGGTTCCTATAGCAACATCTGGTTTAAAATTTTTAATAATGCGGCTTGCGTCCCACAAGCTTTTCACAACCTTAAACGGAAATGCAAGATTGCTCAAGGTAAGTTTGCGCTGTAGACCGCTTATCCACAATCCTTTGATTTCATAACCGGCTGCAGGTACTTTTTCCATTTCCATACGGTCACGAGCGCCTACAAAAAGAATCTCACAGCTGGGCCAACGGCGCTTACACTCATGTGCAATCGCTATGGCGGGATAAATGTGGCCACCGGTGCCACCACCTGATATGATTATTTTATAATGCTTCACTCAATATGTCTAATGGGTTCATGTCATCTTCTTCTAGCGCCTGCGTGCGCAACACTTCTCGTTTTGCACTTACACTTAAAACAATCCCTATAGCCAGTGCGGTCATCCATATGGAGGTTCCGCCGCTGCTTATAAATGGTAATGTTTGACCTGTTACGGGTAATATGTTTACGGCGACGCACATATTAATAAGTGCTTGCAACACAATAGGAAAACCTACGCCCACAACTACTAGGGTTCCAAAAAGCGTATCGGCTTTGTAGGCTATAATGCTCAATCTAAATAGCACGAGCATGTACACCAAAACTATCACGATGCCACCAGCTGCACCATATTCTTCAATGATAATAGCATATATAAAGTCGCTACTGGACTGTGGTAAAAAGTACTTTTGCTGGCTCTTTCCTGGACCTACACCGAAGAGCTCACCGGTAGAAATGGCCGTCTTTGCTTTATCGACTTGATACATGGTGTCTGAATTACCATCACCCATGAATGTTTCTACACGAGAAACCCAAGTGTCTACTCTGTTTGGGAAAACGCCTGGCAATAGTTTTGCAGTTCCCATGAAAATAAGGAGCGAGAAAATACCAGCACCTATAATAGCAACCAAATACTTCCACGGATAACCACCTATAAAACAAAGCAATAAAACGGTAGCAAAAATGAGCGCTGTGGTAGAAAAGTTTGCAGGTAAAATAAGACCCAAAACGATGCTGACCGGAAGCCATAAAGGAACCAGTGATTGCTTAAAAGTGATAACTTTATCCTTTATGGAATTCAAGTATTTTGCAACATAAACAAGCAAAACCACAGAGGCTAGCGTGCTGGTCTGAAAACCGATTCCTATCATAGGAATGCGCAGCCAGCGGTTTGCGTTTGCGCCATCCATTTGATTCCCTTGAAACGCGGTAAACACTAGTAGTATCACTATTACAGGTAACGCAAGTAAACTTAGCGCCTTAAAATAGTTGTACGGTATTTTATGAGCTAGATATACCACAAGGATTCCCATGCCTAAGTGAAACGCATGGCGTATCAAATAAGATGCTGTTTCTCCTTCTCCACCATGTAAATAGGCAAGATTTGTACTTGCGCTATAAACAGGAAGGAACGAAAAAACACTCAGAGCAACTACAAGTGCCCAGAGAAATAAATCACCCTTTATGTAATCTTTAACTCTCAATATTATAAGTTTCTAACTGCTTGCTTAAACTGACGACCGCGGTCTTCATAATTTTCAAATAAATCAAAACTTGCGCATGCTGGACTTAGTAATACGTTATCGCCAGCATCTGCAAGTTTGTATGCCACGCGTACTGCGTCTTCCATACTACCTGTTTCTACCATATTGTCTACACAATTGCCGAAAGCCTCAACCAACTTTGCATTATCCACTCCTAAGCAAACAATAGCTTTTACTTTACGGTTCACAAGATCAAAAAGCTCTGAGTAATCATTGCCTTTATCTACACCACCTACAATCCACACGGTAGGATGCTCCATACTGTCCAGCGCAAAAAATGTCGCGTTTACATTTGTAGCCTTAGAGTCGTTTATGTATTGTACTTTGTTGATTTTGAGAACCTGTTCTAAGCGATGTTCCACGCCCTGAAAAGACGCCATGCTTTGTCTAATAGTTTCCTTTCTAATGCCTAACAACTTTGATGCGGTAGATGCTGCCATCGCGTTTGCAGTGTTGTGCTGTCCTTTAATCGATAATTCCTGAATAGGCATAATAAATGGGTTTAAATCTGTTTGTATGTGTATGTTGTTATCTTGTAGGTATGCGCCGTGTTCCAGTGTTTCTTTCATAGAAAAAGGAACTAATTGGGCCTTTGTGGGAAATTTTTCCAATGCTTTTACGATAACTGGGTCATCCAGATTATAGATGAAATAGTCACTGGCATCTTGATTCATGGTTATGCGCATTTTACTGGCGACATAATTTTCAAAGTTGTAATCGTATCTATCCAGATGATCTGGCGTGATGTTCAATAAAATGGCAATGTGTGGTTTAAAACTTGTAATACCATCCAGCTGAAAACTGCTAATCTCTAGCACGCGGTATGCTGCCGGCGCAGCTGCCTCTTGACCTGCAAAACTGGCACCTATGTTCCCACCGACTGTCGCATCGAGTCCAGCTTGTTCTACAATGTGACCCATAAGGCTGGTTACTGTTGTTTTGCCATTGCTACCTGTAATAGCTATGATTTTGCTTTCGCTAAATCGTGCAGCAAACTCAATCTCTGATATAACTTCAATGCCTGCTGCCACTATTTCTAGTATAAGCGGCGCATTGTCTGGAATTCCAGGACTTTTAATGACCACGGTCGCATCCAGAATTTTTGTTTTATCGTGGTTGCCTGCCTCGTATGGAATGTTGTTGTCTTGTAACGCTTTCGCGAAAGCGTCTTTCATAACACCTTTATCACTTAAAAAAACATCATACCCATGCTTTTGAGCCAGCAATGCCGCACCCAAACCACTGATGCCGCCACCTAAGATGACCGCACGATTTACGTTTTTTATGTGATTAGCAGTACTCATTAACGTACTTTAAGGGTTACAATCGTGATGATGGCGAGCAAAATATTTACAATCCAGAAGCGCACGACGATTTTACTTTCGTGCAGTCCCAGTTTTTGATAGTGATGGTGTAATGGTGACATGAGGAAAATGCGACGACCTTCTCCAAAGCGCTTTTTAGTGTATTTAAACCAGCTCACCTGCATGATTACGGATAAGTTTTCCATAAAGAAAACGCCACACAAAACCGGAATGAGCAGCTCTTTTCTGGTTGCAATAGCCAGTACTGCAATAATTCCTCCTATGGTCAAACTGCCCGTATCACCCATAAAAACCTGAGCAGGAAAAGTGTTGTACCATAAAAATCCTACCAGTGCACCAGCAAATGCCGTAATAAACACTGTCATCTCACCCGAGTTGGGTATGTACATGATGTTCAAATAATCTGAAAAAATGATGTTTCCAGACACCCATGCAAACAGCGCGAGTGTTATGACCACAATGGCACTTGTACCAGCGGCAAGACCATCTATACCATCAGTCAG
>JANQTO010000310.1:0-2723 GCA_030731685.1 Nonlabens sp. | reverse complement strand
CCTACGATAATTCCTAGTCCTACTTGACCCAAGACTTTAAACTTACCCTTGAGACCTTCTTTGTCTTTTTTGAATACCTTGATATAATCGTCTGTAAATCCTATCAAGCCCATCCATATCGTGGTTACTATCAAGAGCACTACGTAAATATTATCTAATTGCGCGAGTAGCAAAACGGGAATAAGCGTCGCCATGATGATAATGATACCGCCCATGGTAGGCGTACCTGCTTTTTGGGTTTGACCTGCAAGTCCTAAATCACGAACTGTCTCACCTACCTGCTGGTTTTGCAAGTATAAAATAATACGCTTTCCATATATCGTAGAAATTCCTAGTGATAGTAAAAAGGCCATCGCTGCACGGAATGTAATAAAACCAAATAGCGATGCACCAGGAAACTGGAACTGTTCTTCTAAATATGAAAAAAGGTAGTATAACATGCTGGCTGGTTTATTTGTTTAAGGAGTTGAGCAATTCTAAAATTATTTTGCGGTCGTCAAATTCTGCCCGCACGCCCATAATTTCCTGATAGGTTTCATGCCCTTTACCAGCGATGAGTATAATATCATTAGGCTGCGCCATGCTTGCTGCCGTCTTAATGGCTTGCTTGCGGTCCTGAATGGTGAGCGTTTTTTTAAAATCAATAGGTTGCACGCCAGCTTCCATTTCTTGCAAAATGATGGCTGGGTCTTCGGTACGTGGATTATCACTTGTAAAAATTACTTTGGTACTAAGCGATGCGGCGATATTTGCCATTATAGGTCGCTTTGTTTTATCACGGTCACCGCCACAACCTACTACGGTTATGAGGTTTTCGTTTCGGGTACGTATGCTGTTGATGGTTTCCAGTACATTTTTTAAGGCATCTGGTGTGTGCGCATAATCTACGATGGCAGTTACCTTGTCTTTTACGGTAGTGAAATATTCAAACCGTCCAGAAACACCATCTAGCTTAGAAATGGTTTCTAAAACTTCTAATTCTTCCAATCCTAGTTCCACAGCACAAGCATAAATGGCAAGTACATTATAAGCATTGAATGCGCCTATCATTTTGGTCCACAGCTCGTGTTCATTTACCTTAAGATTTAAGCCGCCAAACTGATTTTCTATAATTTGCGCACGATAGTCCGTATAGGTTTTTAGTGCGTAGCCTAGTTTTCTCGCTCTGGTGTTTTGCAACATATAATCGCCGTTCTTATCGTCTTTATTAGTAAGAGCAAAAGCGCTAGCTGGTAACATGTCAAAAAATCGCTTCTTCACATCGCGATATTCCTTAAAACTCTTGTGGTAATCTAAATGATCGTGCGTGAGATTTGTGAAAACGCCACCAGCAAAAACTAATCCGGTAACACGTTCCTGCGCAATACCATGACTGCTTACTTCCATAAAACAATAATCAACACCAGCATCACGCATGGCCGCTAAATGCATGTTTATAGTCAATGGGTCTGGTGTGGTGTGCTTTGTAGGAACGACAGTTTCGTGAATCAATATTTCTACGGTAGAAATCAATCCTGTTTTGAATCCGCTTTTTTTGAATAGTTGATATAACAAACTGGTTGTTGTGGTCTTACCATTTGTACCAGTAACACCTATAAGTTTTAAATCTTTGGACGGGTTCTCATAAAAGTTTGCAGCCATGAGTGCAAGCGCAGCATGTGCATTCAGCACCTTTACATAAGTTACACCTGGCACTTGATAGTCTATAGTGTGTTCCATGACCACAACTGTTGCGCCAGCGTTGATTGCTTTTTCAACGTATTCATGACCATCTACTGCCGTTCCCTTAAGCGCAACAAAAACATCGCTTGCTTTTACCGCTCTGGAATCAAACTGAATGTTATTAACCTCAACATCAGTAGAACCTATGACCATTTCCAGGCTTACTTTATACAGTATGTCCTTTAATTTTTTCATAATAACGTCAGTGTGATATTGGAATTTTTTCTAATGGTAGTTCCTGGCGCAAGGCTTTGCAAGCTCACGCGTCCACGTCCTTTTGTTGCTACTCGAGCACCCATGTTTTCTAGTAATGCAACGGCGTCCATCGCTTCCATTCCTCTAAGGTCTGGCATGGATTTGTTCTCGCTTTGAACTTTAGTATAGTAGTTATCCAGCGAACTTTGAATACGCGTAGGAACGGTTTTTGGCATGTTCACTTTATCAATCAGCGGACTTGTTGCATAAATCTTTTGAGCGATTGTTTTAAATACTGGTCCAGCAACGATGTTTCCATAATAGCCCTTTGCAACATTCGGTTTGTGTATGACCACGATGCAACTGTATTTAGGATTATCTGCTGGGAAATAACCTGCAAATGAAGAAATATAATTTCCTGAACTTTTCCAGTATTCCTTTTGACACGTTCCTGTTTTTCCAGCCATAGAGAAATTCTCAGAATATAAATTTTGCGCTGTGCCGCGACGCACTACGTTTTCCATCATTACTTTAACCTTATTCACGGTTTCTTGTGAACAAACAGATGGATTGATAATATCTCTATCAAATCGCTGAATCAATTTGTCTTTAGAGCGTATTTCTCTAATAAGCCTCGGGCGCACCATAAGACCGTTGTTTGCAATGGCATTATAAAAGGTAAGCGTTTGCAAAGCGGTTAAAGAAACGCTATAACCATAAGCCATCCATGGTAAGGTGGTGCCGCTCCAGCTACTTCCATCATCTGGATGTGGAATTCTAGTGGGATTGTTTGGTCAGATGATGGA
>JANQTO010000309.1 GCA_030731685.1 Nonlabens sp. | reverse complement strand
CCAGCGCAAAAAACCTCAGAGGATAAACAAATCAACAGCTCACAAACTCAGGTACTCAAAGACTCATCCCTAAGAATTAGGCAATTGCTTAATATCTACTGGTCCTTGTGGTGAAATGACATACACTTTAGGCTTAGGTGTTTCAACAGGTGCTGGCTTTTCTGGCTTCTCTGGTTTTGGAACGTACATTAGTGATAAGTCCATTCCCAGTTGTATTACGGGTTTTGTAATCGCTGGATTTATAACCACATCATAACCATCGTAAGAAATAGCGTCGTAATAATAGGATTGTGGTTTACGCACCTCTGTAATCCCATTTTTTTGCTTGAGTGCCTGTGCACTTATATTTTCTGACGCCTGATAGCTTTTATAAAAATCTTTGGGCATGTGGTAGTATTTATGGTCTGCCATACGTACATCATAGGTGGTCATATCAAATCCTAAGGCTTTGTAAAACTCTTTTTTCTTAGTGACTTCATCTAATATTTTCTTTTGCAGCTCTTCATATTTTGCCTGTAAATTTTCTACGTAGTAATCAACTTTAACAAGATTAAAAATTTCGTTAGAGGCACAAGCAGTTAGAATTTTCTCGAAATCGGCATCGTTTTTATAACTTATGAGCAGGTTTTGTTGCAATTCAAATCCTACAGGAACTTCGGTATAGGTTTTAGAGAATAGTTTTTTGGTCACCTCTATTTCATATTGAGGTACAAACGATATCATGTCTGTAGCAAATTTGCCTTGAAAGCCCTGCGCCTTGAGTGCTGCTTTTACGGCATTAATTTTGTCGTTCATGAGTTGCGTAGTTTCCTCGGCAGTGGCACCTACTTGGTTTATATTAAAAACCGCAGTATAGTCTGTTGCCTCAATATTATAGAGTGAGCGCAAGTTGAGTGTTAGCACATTACTGGGTTGCAGCGCCTGTGAAATCGCCATGCGTTTTGCATTTGAGACAAATCCAGAATCTGACGTAGCAATGTTTGCCCTAGAAATGGACATTTCGGCTGCCTGGTTATTAAAATTTCCTAAGTGCTGTGCGGTTCCCAGCAAGCCAGAACAGGCCACAATGGTATAAAGAATCTTTTTCATAGATGTTGAATTTTGACCAAATCTAGAACCATAAAAAAGCAAGAAATAATGATAATGAGGGAACGCAGCGTTTAAATGAGTGAACGAGTGTTTGTGATGAGTACGCTTTCGCGAAAGCGAACAAAACAGCCCCAAAACCACGCCAGTAAAGACCTCGTGCAGTTTACATGTCCTTTTTAATGTTTATGTTTACAGCTAGAATGAAGCAACTTATACTTTATATAGTCCTATTGATAGGCGCGGTAAACCTGACCATGGCACAAGATGTGATGCGCCAGACCGAAGCCGGTGCACCTACCATGACGCTTAAGGGCCGTGTGCTTACCGAAGACGGCAAGCCGCTAGCTGGAGTAAATATTCAAGGTGGTTATGGTCGTTATGCGACTACAGATTTACGTGGGTATTTCAATATTCCAGCAGCGATGGGTGATGAGATTATCATACGCAGGTCAGATTTTGAAACCGTTTACTACCGTGTGCGGAGTAATGACGACCTTGAAATACGCGTTACCGAAGAAAAAGCGGCTGCACCTGCACAAAAACTGAGTTATGCCGTGGCCATGGATAGTGCCAAAATATACATGCGCAAGGACGCAAAAAAGACGGCCGATTTCCTCATAGCTGCACTTTCAAACGACCCTAAAAAATTGAGTGCGTCTCAGCAAGCCGCAGCTTATGAAAGTCTGGGCGACCTCTATCTATTCAATAAACAGGCTGACCTAGCCGTGACAAATTACACGCAAGCAACGTCATTGAGCTATACATCGCTGCGCAAGCGTAAGCTTGCAGACGCGCTGCGGGCAAACGGCAATCACCAGGAAGCAATCACGGCATACCTAAGTCTTAAGTCTAAAAAAAGTAGTGTTCCACAAACAGAATCCCTAGCCATTAATACCGGTCTTGCAGATTCCTACAGCGCCACAAAGCAAACGAGCAAAGCCATAGAAACCTATAACGATGCGCTCAAAAACGCTCGCACACTCAATAAAACAGCAGAACTTACTGCGATAAACACAAAGCTTGCACAACTACTCAACAACAGCGGTCGGGTAAATGAAGCGCAAGGATATTTTAATAAAGCGATTGCCGAGTCTAAGCGTGAAGGCCCTGTTTCTAACGTAATCACGCAATCACAAACGGCCGATTTCTATCGCAGTAACGCTCAATATGACAAGGAAATAGCGCTGCGGTCAGCAAACATCTCCATATTGAGCAGTATGGATAAAAAGAAAAGTTCGAGTACTAAAAGTACGATTAGTGAAGATGCGGTAGTAGCTATGGAACTTGTGGAAAGTACCGCACCCAGCATACAGCGCGAACAGCTAAAAATTGCCGAAGCCTACAAAGCGCAAAATAAAACTACGGAGGCCATCGAGTTCTTTGAAAAGAGTTTTAAGGAAGCCAGTTTAAATGCCGATTTAATCACTAAAAAGGACGCCGCACGCAGTTTAACAAGTTTGTACAGAGAAACAGGAAACACTGCAAAAGCGCTTGCATATAACGATTTATACATCGCGACCATGGACGCGCTATATTTAGAAAAAGAAAATGAACTTGAAGAAAGTGCCCGTCGCGCAAAAGAACTCGCCAGCAACCAAACCCGTATTCTCACCTTAGAAAAGGACCGCGAGCTTACAGAAAATAAAATTGCCCTAATCAATACAGAAAACGAACTCACAGCCCAAACAAACAAACGCCAGCGATGGATTATTTACTCACTCGCCGTACTTGCCGCAACGCTGCTCTTGCTCGCATATTTTATGTACCGCAATAACAAACAGCAAAAAATTAATAACCACTTGCTGGCACTTAAATCGTTGCGTAGCCAGATGAATCCGCATTTTATCTTTAACGCACTCAACTCTGTAAACAGCTACATTGCGCTTAACGACGAGCGCGCCGCAAATAAATATCTGACAGATTTCTCGAAGCTCATGCGCAGCGTTCTCGAAAATTCTGAGCTTGATTTTATACCGCTTCAAAAGGAAATAGACCTATTGAGCCTGTACATAAAACTTGAGTACGAGCGTTTTAAGGACAAATTTGATTACACCATCACCATAGACCCAGCACTCGAGAACAGCCATCATGAAGTGCCACCCATGCTGCTGCAGCCCATTATAGAAAATGCGGTGTGGCACGGCTTACGTTATAAAGATGAGAAAGGTTTTTTAAATATCGCTTTCGCGAAAGCGGA
>JANQTO010000308.1 GCA_030731685.1 Nonlabens sp. | reverse complement strand
ATGCAGGACGAGCAGCACGTTGAGGACATTGTAGATCTATTGCGTTATGATGAGGACACCGCCGGTGGACTCATGGCAAAAGAACTCGTAAAAGTAAATGAGAACTGGACCGTTACAGGCTGTGTAAGCGAGATGCGTGCACAGGCAGAGTATGTTACTCGCGTACATTCCATTTATGTAGTGGATAACGGCAACAGGCTCAAAGGCAGGCTATCATTAAAAGACCTTCTCACAAGCCCAGAGAACGCTCCTATAAAAGATGTTTACATTCCTAAAGTTGACGCTGTAACTGTAAACACGAGTGCCGAGGAAGTTTCCCGTATCATGCGTAAATATGACCTCGAGGCCATTCCCGTAGTAGATGAACTGCAACGTCTCGTAGGTCGCGTAACCATTGATGATATCGTAGATTTTATTACGGATGAGGCCGAAAAAGATTACCAGCTTGCGTCTGGTATCTCGCAGGATGTTGAGGCAAACGACAGCATTTGGGAACTTACTAAAGCCCGTTTACCATGGCTTATCTTAGGACTTTTAGGAGGTATAGGTGCCGCACAAATCATGGGTGGTTTTGAAGGACTTATGCAAAGTCACGCGATTTTATTCCTGTTCACACCGCTCATTGCCGCGATGGCAGGAAATGTAGGTGTTCAATCTAGTGCGATTATCGTGCAAGGTATTGCAAACGACGACCTTAAAGGTAGTATAGGGAAACGACTCCTCAAAGAAGTCATGCTCGCTATGCTCAATGGTTCCATACTAGCAATTCTACTTTTCACCTTCACATTTATAAGTAAAGGCTCGTTTTTTACAAGTGTAGCCATATCCGCGTCGCTGTTTACGGTAATCATTGTTGCAGGCGTTGTAGGAACGTCAGTTCCGCTATTTTTACATAAGCGCGGCATAGACCCAGCACTTGCCACCGGTCCATTTATCACTACGAGTAACGACATTTTTGGGATTTTAATTTACTTTATGATTGCTAAAGCGATTATAGGGATTTAAAGGAGTTCGCTTTCGCGAAAGCGTACAAACGACAGCACCATGAAAACAGGAACAGCCAAAGAAATAAGGGACGAACTCAAAGACCTGACTGCTGACGAGTTGCGACAAATCGTGCAGCGGCTTGCGCGTTTTAAAAAAGAAAATAAAGAGCTCCTCACCTACTTATTATTTGAAGCACACCACGAAGACGATTATATTGAGAACGTAAAACAGCTCATGGATGAGCGTTTTGCAACCATCACAACGCCTAATTTCTACTATATTAAAAAAGGAATACGCAAAATACTGTCCGATACTAAAAAATACATACGATATTCTGGCAACAAGGAAACAGAAATTGTACTGCTCATTCATTTCCTAAAAAACATGAGCGAGTTCAAGCCGTCTATCCTGAAAAATAAAATACTTACGGACATTTATATGCGCCAAGTCAAACTCATACGCTCACGTATAGCAACCCTACATGAAGACCTGCAATATGATTATGACCGCGAGCTTAATTTTTTAGAGGTGTAACGTTTGCAATAAGAATTACTCTAATCTAATGACACTAATCGACCTATGAACGTCCTTCATCTAGACAGTAATCATGAAATACTAGCCAGTATGCTGGAAGAGGCTGGTTTTGTTAATCACTACGATTACACATCAAACGAGGAGTCTATTTTAAAGGTCATTGCTAACTATACCGGACTTATTGTGCGCAGTAGATTTCCTATAGATGCTTCCTTTTTGAATGCTGCTACAAACCTAAAATTTATAGGCCGCGTGGGCGCAGGTCTAGAAAATATAGACTTAGAAACTGCTAAGACACTGGGAATTTCCTGCTATAACGCTCCAGAAGGAAATAGCAACGCCGTAGGTGAGCATGCGCTAGGAATGCTCTTATCTCTTTTTAATCATTTAAATCGTGCAGACCAGCAAGTGCGCAATGGTTTGTGGTTACGTGAAGAAAATAGAGGCTTAGAATTAGAAGGCAAAACGGTTGGGATTATAGGTCATGGTAATATGGGGAAATCGTTTTCTAAGAAATTATCGGGTTTTGATTGCAAGGTGATTTGTTATGACATTAAGGCTGGTGTAGGCAATGAACACGCAACACAGGTTTCTTTAGAAGAATTCCAACAACGTTGCGATGTTGTAAGCTTGCACACTCCACAAACTCCTGAGACTATGGGAATGGTCAACGCTGCTTTTATCGCCGCATTTAATAAACCGTTCTTTCTCATTAACACCGCACGAGGTAAAAGTGTAATTACTGGAGATTTAGTAAAAGCCCTAGAAGCAAATAAAGTAAAAGGTGCTGCACTAGACGTTTTAGAATATGAAAAAAGCTCATTCACCTCGTTGTTTAATGAAGATGAAATGCCTACAGCGTTTGCAAAGTTGCTAACCATGGATAATGTACTTTTAACACCACACGTGGCAGGCTGGACTGTAGAATCTAAATATAAACTGGCGGCGGTAATCGCTACCCAAATCATCAAAAATCATGGCTAAAGTTACTGGACTAGGCGGCATATTCTTTAAATGTGCAGACGTTGCTGCAACTAAGAACTGGTACAGCACGCATTTAGGCTTGCCTACAAATGACTATGGCTGTACGTTTTGGCAAGAGCCGGCTGCGCCAGGCGTGCAACGCATAAGCCAGCAGTGGAGCCCGTTTAAAAAAGATACCGATTATTTTGAACCAGGCTCGCAAGAGTTTATGGTTAATTATCGTGTAGATGATTTAGTGACCTTGCTGAAAAACCTTGAAAATGAAGGTGTACAAATAGAAGGCGACATGCAATCATTTGAATACGGTAAATTTGCGTGGATTATAGACATAGACGGCAGGAAAATAGAATTATGGGAACCTGCAAACGAGCAGCTATTTGAAGAATAATAACAACTAACTATACTATTATGAACTACCAAGAAAACCAAAACACAGGTGACCAGCAAAATAATGAACAAGGTCAGCAAAATCAAAATCAAGGAAACTGGAACCAGGGAAATCAACAGCAAGGGAATTGGCAGCAAGGCAACCAGCAACAAGGCAACTGGCAGCAGTCTCAAAATTCATTTGGACAGAGCGCAAATGACTTTAGACAAGGCTACAATCAAATGGCAAGTGGTCAGGACAACAAAAAAGTGCTTGCAGGATTATTAGGTATATTCCTAGGTGGTTTTGGCGTTCATAAATTTATCTTAGGCTATAACACAGAAGGCATTATATTGTTGAGCATATTCCTAATCTCTTTACCGCTTATGTGCGTTATCATAGGTATGCTAACGATATAC
>JANQTO010000307.1:1427-3295 GCA_030731685.1 Nonlabens sp. | reverse complement strand
CTTGCTGAGAAATTAGTGAGTTACCAGTTTGGGAAAAAATATGTTGCGTTTGAAGGTGACGCTTTCGCGAAAGCGAAACAAACCTACCAACTCAGTGACAAAACAATACCTTATCAAATCCTTGCCAGCTGTAAAGGCGCTGACCTTGTAAACATAAAATACGAGCAATTACTAACCTATGCACAGCCGTTTGAAAACGCACAGGACGCCTTTAGAGTTATCGCGGGCGACTTTGTAACGACCGAAGATGGAACAGGAATCGTACACACCGCACCTACTTTTGGGGCAGACGATGCGCTGGTTTCTAAACAAGCCGTGCCGCCTATTCCACCGATGCTGGTACTAGATGAAAATCAAAACCCAGTACCGCTGGTTACCCTGCAAGGAAAATTTAGAGACGAGCTACCGCACGTAGGTGGCAAATTTGTAAAAAACGAGTATTTTCCTGACGGTGAAGCCCCAGAACGTAGTGTTGATGTCGACATTGCCATTAAATTAAAAGAAGACAACCGCGCATTTAAGGTTGAGAAATATGTGCACAGTTATCCGCATTGTTGGAGAACTGACAAGCCTGTATTATACTATCCGCTAGATAGTTGGTTCATAAAAGTTACCGAGTTTAAGGATAAAATGCATGAGCTTAACAAGACTATTAACTGGAAACCTAAATCTACGGGTGAAGGGCGTTTTGGCAACTGGCTTGCAAATGCAAACGACTGGAATCTTTCACGTTCCCGTTTTTGGGGTATTCCATTGCCTATATGGCGTAACGAGACTGGCACTGATGCACTAATCATAGGTTCCATAGAAGAACTCATGGCCGAAATAGAGAAATCTATCGCCGCAGGTTATATGACCACAAATCCATTTGCCGGTTTCAAAAACGGCGATATGAGTGAGGCAAACTATGACCTCGTAGACCTGCATAAAAATGTGGTGGACGCTATTTACCTCGTTGGTAAAAACGGTGAAAAACTCACACGCGAGGCAGACCTTATAGACGTTTGGTTTGACAGTGGTTCTATGCCTTATGCACAATGGCACTACCCTTTTGAGAATAAACAAGAAGTAGAAACCCAACTGCGCAAAGCAGATTTTATCGCTGAAGGTGTGGACCAAACACGCGGCTGGTTCTACACATTACATGCCATCGCGACCATGATAAGCGGTGATATCGCTTATAAAAACGTTGTTTCAAACGGACTGGTACTGGATAAAGATGGTGTGAAGATGTCTAAAAGACTGGGCAATGTTGTGGACCCATTTGAAACGCTCGATACCTTTGGCGCTGATGCCACGCGCTGGTACATGGTAAGCAACGCAAACCCATGGGACAATTTAAAATTTGACCTAGACGGTATTACCGAGGTGCAGCGCAAGTTTTTTGGAACATTGTATAACACCTACAGTTTCTTTAGTTTGTATGCAAATGTAGATGGATTCCGCTTTCGCGAAAGCGAAATACCGCTAACAGAACGCCCAGAAATAGACCGCTGGATACTATCTGAACTTAACACACTGATAAAGGACACGACGGCATTCTATGAAGATTATGAACCTACTAAAGCAGCTCGTGCGATAACCACATTTGTGACTGAAAACTTGAGCAACTGGTATGTGCGTTTGTGTAGAAGACGTTTTTGGAAAGGAACCTATGAGCAAGATAAAATCGCTGCTTACCAAACACTTTATACCTGTTTAAAAACCGTTGCGCAACTGGGCGCGCCCATCGCACCGTTTTTTATGGACCAGCTATATCGCGATTTAACCAGCGTTTGCGAAGAAAACGCAGCAGAAAGTGTGCATTTATCTATGTTTCCTACCGCAAACCTAGACCTTATAGACACAGCGCTAGAAGCTAAAATGCA
>JANQTO010000307.1:0-1327 GCA_030731685.1 Nonlabens sp. | reverse complement strand
CCACGATTCGGTAAGGATATGGGACAGATTGCTGGTAAGATTAAAAGTTTTCAACAGGCAGATATCGATTTGTTAGAAAAAACAAACGAGAAAACGATAAACGTAAATGGAAATGACATTACTTTAACCCTTGAAGACGTAGAGATAACGTCTAAGGATATTGAAGGATGGCTAGTAGCAAATCAGTCTGGAACGACCGTAGCTCTGGATGTAACCATTACACCTGAACTTAGAATGGAAGGTATTGCAAGAGAGCTGGTTAACCGCATTCAAAACATAAGGAAAGAGTCAGGTTTTGAAGTTACAGACCGTATAGAAATTACGGTACAATCGCAAGAAAGTATCGACAGTGCGATACAGTCTAACGAGCAGTACATAAAGGACGAGACGCTTGCAAACCATATTTATTTAACTGACCAGGTGCAAAACGGTATAGAAATTGAATTTGACGACTTAACAACCACCATACTGGTAAAAAAATTATAGAAATGAGTACTACAGCAGAATCAAAAGAACGATACAGTGACGCAGACCTTGCGTATTTTAAGCAACTACTTCAAGAAAAAATAGCCGATGCTAAGGAGCAATATGAGCTTATAAAAAGCGCATATATGAACGATGCAAACAACGGCACAGATGACACTGCACCACAGTTTAAGGCATTTGACGAGGGCAGCGAGGTAATGAGCAGGGAAACAAGCTCACAGCTAGCGATACGCCAAGAAAAATTTATACGTGACCTTAAAAATGCTTTGGTACGTGTAGAAAATAAAACATACGGTATTTGCCGTGTTACAGGTCTGAAAATCAAGAAAGAACGCCTAGAGCTTGTGCCTCATGCGACCTTAAGCATTGAGGCAAAAAACATGCAGTAGTAGTAAACCACTATATATTAACAAAACCGCCGTGTTATGAACGTACGATTAAAAAGTACCCAAGCACGGCGGTTTTTTTTGTGTTTTGTTGTTTGTGTTTTGTTCGCTTTCGCGAAAGCGAACTCTCAAACAATCACCTCACAAGGTAGTTCCACAGTGATGCTCAATAACGATATTACCCATGTGGATATTACGTTGCATGACCACATCGAACTGGAGATTATCACCACTAAAGAAAAATCGTTTAGAATAAGTGAAAGTCAATTTGGTGAATACCAGCAGGCTATTATGCTGAGCAGCTCGGTTAAAGACAAAACTCTCTACATAAGCGACCCACAAAGCCCTACATTTAAATATCCTAATGGTAAATTGAGTGCGCACAAGGTCGTAGATGGCAAGGCAACACTCTACATTCCTGAAGGTGAGACCATTTTTATTACTGCCGAAAGTGC
>JANQTO010000306.1 GCA_030731685.1 Nonlabens sp. | reverse complement strand
CTCTCATGCATTTGTTTAGTTATTCATTTATTTGATTTAAAATAGTTCTTCATTATATAAACTTTCGCGTAAGCGAAATAAAGTAACAATACCTTATTCTTAAAGTTTCATGGCTTTCGCTAGAAACTATACACAAAGCGTTGCCTTCATGACAAAAAAAACGACGCCATTACAGCGTCGTTTTAAAATGTATTAATTTGTTTTCTATGTTCTACATGGAAAACAAAGGCAAACCTGACATCAATTTATGAACGCGTTCACCATTTGCTTTTAATAAGCTCTCATCTTCTGGGTTGAGGATACAGGAGTTGATAATCGATGCAAGCTCTTTAATTTGCTCGTTGTAGACACCACGTGTGGTAATCGCTGGTGTACCGATGCGTATTCCCGAAGTCACAAAAGGTGATTTGGTATCAAACGGCACCATGTTTTTGTTTACGGTGATGTGCGCTTTTCCGAGTGCTTCTTCTGCTTGCTTACCAGTGATGTTTTTGTTGCTTAGATCGATGAGCATCATATGATTGTCCGTACCACCAGAAATGATGTGGTAATCGTAGCCTACGAGCTCGCCAGCTAGTAGGGTCGCGTTATCCTTGACAGTTTGCATGTAGTTTTTAAATGCTGGCGTTTGTGCTTCTTTAAAGGCAACCGCTTTTGCAGCGATAATGTGCTCTAGTGGACCACCTTGGTTTCCAGGAAAGACACCGCTATCCATTAGTGAGGACATCATTTTTAAATTTCCGTTTTTCAATTTTTGACCAAACGGATTCTCAAAATCACTACCCATTAATATCATGCCGCCTCGTGGGCCACGCAAGGTTTTGTGTGTTGTGGTTGTACATATATGCGCATGTGCAATGGCATCTTTTAATAAACCTGTAGCGATGAGTCCTGCTGGATGAGCTATATCTGCGAGAAGCAATGCGCCTACACTGTCTGCAATCTCTCTAAATTTTTCATAATCTATTTCCCTGCTGTATGCAGATGCCCCTGCGATAATGAGTTTGGGCTTTTCTTTTTGTGCAGTGTCATGAATCACATCATAATCGAGCATTCCTGTTTCCTTCTCGACGCCATAAAATGATGGTGTGTAGAGTTTACCAGAAAAGTTTACGGGTGACCCATGTGTTAGGTGTCCACCATGAGCAAGGTCAAAACCAAGAATCTTATCACCAGGGTTTAAAATCATGCTGAACACCGCCGTGTTTGCCTGACTTCCTGAGTGTGGTTGCACATTAGCATATGCAGCATTGAATAGTTCTTTTGCACGGTCTATCGCTATTTGCTCAATTTTATCTACAACCTCGCAGCCGCCGTAATACCTTTTACCGGGATAACCTTCAGCATATTTATTAGTAAGTATCGAGCCAGCGGCAGCTAGTACGTTATCACTGACGTAATTTTCACTAGCAATAAGTTCAGCTCCATTTGTTTGTCTTTTTAATTCTTCTCCTATTAAATCGAAAATCTCTGAATCCTGTTCTTTCATCTGATAAATTTTATTACAAAAATATGCTATACTTGCTTTGGTCAGATTCTTAAATGATATATTTGACCATACTTTTTAACAACAATCCGAACATTATGCCAAATCATACCAATAATCCTAAAAGAACATCGTGGATAGGCTACAGTATAGATACTCACTTTCCTATTCAAAATATCCCGTTTGGCGTATTTCTTACAAAGGATAATGTCATCACCATCGGGACTCGTATAGGAGATTATGCGATTGATTTAGGTGCGTTGCAGTCTATGAATTATTTCAAGGATGTGCCGCTTACCGATGATATGTTCATGCAGGATACCTTGAATGATTTCATATCAGATGGTAAGAAAACGTGGAGACTGGTTAGAAATAGAATTGGAGATATTTTTGACAAGAATAACGGAGAGCTTAGAGACAATAAAGAACACAGAGATAGAATAATCTTTTCCATGGATGAAGTTGAAATGCAACTTCCTGTGCTCATAGGTGATTATACCGATTTCTATAGCAGCAAAGAACATGCAACAAACGTAGGAACCATGTTCCGTGATCCTGAAAATGCATTGTTGCCTAATTGGCTGCATCTTCCTGTTGCATACCACGGACGTTCTAGTTCTATAATACCATCTGGTATTCCCGTTCACAGACCTTGTGGTCAGAGCATGCCCGCAGGTGCTGATAGTCCTGTTTTTGGGCCGTCAAAAGCCGTAGATTTTGAACTGGAAATGGCTTTTATTACGACAGACGCAAATAAATTGGGACATCCCATACCCGTAGATGAGGCCGAGGATTATATTTTCGGAATGGTTATTTTAAACGACTGGAGTGCTAGAGACATACAGCGATGGGAATACGTGCCGCTAGGGCCGTTTCTTGCAAAAAACTTTGCGAGCTCTATATCACCTTGGATAGTTACCCTAGATGCTCTTGAGCCATTTAGAACAGAAGGTCCCGAATTGGAAATGCCGGTGATGGATTATCTAAAATCTGCTCCTAGAAAGACATATGACATTTGCTTAGAAGTAGACATAACTCCTGAAAACGGAAAGAAAACGACTGTTTGTAAGTCTAATTTCAAGTATTTGTACTGGAACATGTCACAACAACTGGCACACCATACCATAAATGGCTGTAAAGTAAACAGTGGCGACCTAATGGGTAGCGGCACCATTTCAGGGTCTGACCCAGATTCTTATGGTTCCATGCTAGAGCTGAGCTGGAAAGGTGAAAAGCCTGTAAAACTTAACGATGGAACAGAGCGTACCTACATTCAGGATAATGACACGGTAACCATGCGCGGATTTTGTAAGAACGGACCTGTGCGCATAGGATTTGGTGAAGTGAAAAGCAAAATTTTACCACCATTTGTCCCTAAAGCTAGATCTAAGAAAACGAACTAAATGAAAAGAGTTTTACTGTTATCGCTGCTACTTATCGCCTCGTCCTGCAGTCTGAAAAATGCTAAAAAAGCATTGCAGTCAGGTAATTATGACGAGACTATTAATGTTTCTATCAAAAATTTGGTAGGAGACAAAGATGCAAAACGCAAGCAAGACTACGTCTTTTTATTAAGAGATGCTTATCAAAAAGCGCGTGAGCAAGATAAGAACACGCTAAAGCGATTGCAGGCAAGTTCAAATCCAGAATCGCTGGAATCCATTTACGAAACTTACTTGAGACTGCAATCTCGCCAGGACAGGCTTGTGCCATTGTTGCCCTTAAGAGATTTAAAAAAGAATAAGGAAATCGTTTTTGAAAAAGAGGACTATACACAGCGCATAGAAAACGCTAGAGGTAAACTGTCAGAATATTTATTAGTAAAATCTAGAAACAGTTTAGCAAATGCCTCAAAATTACAAGCAAGGGACATTTACGACGATTTGCGATATCTCAATGATATTAATCCGAATTATAGTGATGTCAGCAGCTTGCTTGACGAGGCCTTTGAAAAAGGACTTGACTACGTGCAAGTTAGTTTGGTGAACAATACAGACAAGGTAATTCCAGTTCGTCTACAAAATGAGCTTCTCAATTTTTCTACATATGGAATAAATAAGCCATGGATTGTTTTTCACACAGAGCCAGAGGATACTAGAAATTACGATTACGACCTTTCGTTACAGTTTCAGGATATCATTATTTCTCCAGACCAGGTTTTTCAAAAAGAACTACAAAAGGAGAAGAATATAAAAGACGGTTTTGAGTACGTTTATGACCGTAATGGTAATGTTGCCAAGGATAGTTTGGGCAACGATATCAAAAAGGACAAAATGGTGCTTGTAAAAGCTGTCGTCCTGCAAAGTGAACAATTTAAAGATGTAACGGTAACATCAGTCGTTGAAATTAAGAACCTTAAAACGAGACAGCTCGTAGACCGTTTTCCATTAAATAGCACCTACACGTTTAACTATTTGTTTGCAACGGTACGAGGCGATAGAAGAGCGCTCGACGCAAATTATTTGCGCACGCTCAATCCTGTAGCAGTGCCATTTCCTACTACAGAGCAAATGATTTACGATGCAGGTGAAGACCTCAAGGGCCAGCTCAAATCTATTCTGAATAGGATTAAATTGTAGGTTCTTAACGCATTTATTTTAGGGTTGCACGCTTTCGCGAAAGCGTAACACGTAAACTTAATCGCTTGAATGAATTGCCTAATGTGAGGCAAGCTGCCCACTTTTAAGAATTAATTAAGCAAAGCCTACTTATATTTGAGGTTCAAGTGAAACCATGAAGAAAACGACCATTCCTTATCAAGACCTTTCTTATTTTACAGAACTCATTAAGAGTTATTTAAATGAGGACAAAGTAGTTAAGGATTTGTACCACAGGTTTCCAAATCTCGAAAATTTTAAGGAGCAAATCGCTGAAAAGCAAGCGTCGTGGGCCGGATTAAATGACAGGAGACAATTGTTGAAAGATGCGTTGCTCGCTCAGTATCAAGAAATTGAGAGCAAAGATGCGACCTTAAAAAACATAGAGTCGCTAGCACAGGACGATGTGTTTACGATAACGACAGGTCACCAGTTAAATCTATTTACAGGGCCACTGTACTTTCTTTATAAGATAATTAGTACCATAAACTTATGTAAACAGTTGCAAACTGCTTATCCTGAAAACCGTTTTGTACCTGTGTACTGGATGGCTACAGAGGACCATGATTTTGAAGAGATTCAGTACTTTAATTTTAAGGGACGCAAAATAGTTTTTGAAGCAAATTCCACGGCTGCCGTGGGCAGTTTAAGTACCGATGGACTTGACAAAGTGTTTGCGGTTCTGGACGAACTATGGCCAGATAGTGACTATGGTAAAGAATTAAAGGGGCTCTTTAAAAATGCCTATTTAGGTCACAAAAACTTAGCAGACGCAACACGCTATCTTGCTCACGAGTTATTTAAAAATGACGGATTGGTCATCGTGGATGGTGATGATGCATCGCTTAAAAAGCTTATGGCACCTTATTTTGAAGATGAGCTTTTAAAAAACACGAGTTTTAAACAGGTAACAGAAACACTCAAAACCTGGCCGACTGATTTTAAAGTACAAGTGAATCCGCGAGAGGTGAATTTATTTTACTTGACTGATGCTTATCGCAAGCGCATAATCCCCGTGGAAAATGGCTTTGCTATAGATGACACAGATATTGTTTTTACCACTACAGCGTTGCTTGAAGAGCTAGAGGTTCATCCAGAAAGGTTTTCACCTAATGTTATCATGCGACCACTGTATCAGGAAGTGATTTTACCCAACCTTTGCTATATAGGCGGTGGTGGCGAACTTGCTTACTGGTTAGAATTGAAAGCCTATTTTGAAGAAGTTGGTGTTGTTTTTCCCATGTTGTTGTTGCGCAATTCGGCATTGCTTGTAACGCATAAGCAAGATGAAAAGCTAGCTAAAATGGAATGCTCCATGCAGGATTTATTCTTGCAGGAACACGAACTTGCCAGTGTTGTAACTAACGCAATTAGCGAGATAGATATTGATTTTACGAGTCTTCAAAATCAGCTAAAACAACAATTTAAAAGTCTTTATGACATTGCTACTAAAACTGACAAAAGTTTTATTGGAGCAGTTGCTGCACAAGAAAAAAAGCAACTTAACGGTCTCGAAAATCTTGAAAAGCGTCTATTAAAAGCTCAAAAACATAAACACAGTGACCACGTAGAACGTACAGTTCAGTTACAGCAGGAGCTTTTTCCAGGCGGAACATTGCAAGAACGCAAAGAAAATTTTGCCTCATTTTATCTAGACCACGGGCAAGAATTGCTACAGATTCTTAAAGAGCAGTTAGACCCATTAGACCCTAGCTTTACCGTTATCACCTTGCCAGTGCTATAGCAAAGCTCACAAGTATTATCAGAATCTGTGATGGTCTTTAAAAATTAGGCTTTAAAGTGCTTTTAATCCTTGTTATAGGTTGTTAGTAACTAGCTTTAACAAAAGAACACTTTTCCGCTTTCACATAGTTCATAAAAAAGTAAATTTGTGCATGCAACACGATAAGGTTTTAATAGTAGATTTCGGCTCTCAATATACGCAGCTCATTGCACGCAGAGTGCGCGAACTTAACGTTTATTCAGAAATTCATCCATTTAATAAATTACCAGAAGACATAGATTCTTATAAGGCTATTATTCTTTCAGGCAGTCCTATGTCTGTGAGGTCTGATAATGCTTTTCACATAGATCTTTCGTTGATAAGAGGTAAAAAGCCATTGCTAGGTGTTTGTTATGGTGCGCAATATCTCGCACATTTTCATGGTGGTGTGGTTGCACCATCAAGTACGCGTGAGTATGGGCGTGCAAACCTAGGTTTTGTTAAAGAAGACGAGGACTTTTTGGAAGGAATTAATGCAGGCTCGCTCGTGTGGATGTCGCATAGCGATACCATAAAAGAGCTTCCTACAGGCGGTGTGAGACTGGCTAGCACGGTAGACGTGGAGAATGCAGCATACCGTATAGAAGGCGAGCAAACCTATGCCATTCAGTTTCATCCAGAAGTATATCACAGTACAGATGGGAAACAATTATTAGAAAATTTCCTCATTCATATAGCAGAACTCAAAGCAGACTGGACTCCAGGCGCATTTGTCGAAGAAACCATTGCGGCACTTCAGGAAAAAGTAGGTGATGACCGTGTTGTATTAGGTCTTTCTGGTGGTGTGGACTCGTCTGTTGCCGCCATGTTACTGCACAAAGCTATTGGCAAAAATCTGTTTTGCATTTTTGTAAACAACGGGTTGCTTCGTAAAGATGAGTACAGTCAAGTGCTTAAACAATACGAAGGTATGGGTCTTAACGTTAAAGGCGTAGATGCTACTGACCGTTTTATGGACGCGCTCGCTGGACTAGACGACCCAGAATTGAAGCGCAAAGCTATAGGTAGAGTGTTTATTGAGGTTTTTGATGACGAGGCAAAACAAATTAAAGACGTTACTTGGCTTGCACAAGGCACAATTTATCCTGATGTCATAGAAAGTGTGAGTGCAACAGGTGGCCCTAGTGCGACTATAAAATCACACCACAATGTAGGTGGTCTTCCAGATTTCATGAAACTCAAAATCGTTGAACCTTTGCGAGCAATCTTCAAAGATGAAGTGCGCAGGGTAGGCGCTTCCATGGGTATGGCACAGGAATTGCTTGGTAGACATCCGTTCCCAGGTCCTGGACTTGCGATACGTATCCTAGGAGATATTACGCGAGAAAAAGTGGCTATATTACAAGAAGTAGATGCCGTTTTTATAGGCAATCTTAAGAAATGGGGACTATATGATAAGGTGTGGCAAGCTGGAGCGATATTACTGCCAGTAAACTCGGTAGGAGTAATGGGCGACGAGCGCACTTATGAAAAATGTGTGGCACTAAGAGCGGTAGAAAGTACAGACGGTATGACGGCAGACTGGGTAAATTTACCCTACGAGTTCCTACAGGCGACCAGTAATGAAATAATAAATAAGGTAAAAGGAGTCAACCGTGTCGTTTATGACATCAGCTCAAAACCACCTGCAACCATTGAATGGGAATAACTATGAAAAATATTGTACTATTTGTTTTTGTGTGTTTCGCTTTCGCGAAAGCGGAATTTGCACAAGCACAAAACTATAAACAGCATGTTGTAGAAAATGGGGAGACCATATGGAGTATTGTCAAGAAATACGACATCACCTCAGAACAGCTATTAGAACTTAATCCTGATTTGAAGTCGGGTTTAAAAACTGGTGCAACGCTTATTTTACCTGCAAGTGCGGCTGTACTCACGCAAGCGAGAATTGTGGACTACAAAGTTCATAAGGTTGACCGTAAGGAAACATTATATGCCATCGCTAAAGAATATGGAGTAACTGTTTTAGATATTAAAGAGGCAAACAAAGAGCTATATAGTCAGGAATTGCGTAAAGGCGACAAGTTAAAAATTCCAGTATTTGAGGTAACCAGTAGCACCTTAAGTAATGTTGCAGCTGGAGAGATTAAAGCTGGTATGTATGAAGTGCAGCCTAAGGATACAAAATTTGGTATTGCAAAAAAGTACGACCTCACCGTGGCGGCGTTAGAAGCGCTAAATCCTGGTGTTGAGAGCATACAACCCGGTATGTTGCTAAACGTGAAACCAGCTACAGCTGTAAAAGCAGTAACACAAGATGCAAATGAGTATATGGATTATAAAGTTCCTGCTCAAATGACTATGTACTCTTTAGAAACAGCCACGGGCATGACTGAAAGTGCGATGCTTGCGCTTAATCCTGCGCTTAAAGATGGTCTTAAAGCTGGCATGTTGCTAAAATTACCTAAAGCTGCATTTGATAGAACAAGTAAGGTACAGCCTGTAACTACCGTAGATGCATTATTGAAAGGGTTAGATACGACCACATTTAAAGGACAGCGCATCGCGTTAATGCTTCCATTTTCGTTAGAAAAAATAGACACTGTTGCAACAGACTTAAAAAGACTTAAAAAAGACCTAGCCATGCGCGTTGCCACTGATTTTTACAGTGGTGCAATAATCGCTCAGGACTCTGCAATACGTATGGGTATTCCTGTGAAATTTGATGTGTATGATACCCGTAAAACAGTATCCCGCATAGACTCGCTTGTCATGAACAATGACTTCTCAAAGTACCAAACGATAATAGGTCCTTTGCTATCTAAAAATGTGGAGCAACTTGCCCTTAGACTCAAGGATAAAAAAATTCCTATCATTTCACCCATGACAAACTCTGACATGGCGATATATCCTAACATTTTCCAAGCAAGGCCAGATGATAAATTACTAAGAAAAAAGCTGTTTGATTACCTCAAGCAGTATGCGCGTGGGAAACATGTCATTATTATTTCAGATAATAAAAACCCTAGTCTTAAGAATGAGTTTAAGGCAGCCTTTCCAGGTGCAACAGTGGTCGTTCCTAACACATCAAACTATATTTATAAAAAAGATTATCTAGAGGCGCTTACAGCATCTGGCGAAAATGTGGTCATTCTCGCGGCAAAAGACCCTAGTCTTGTAGATGATACGGTCATTACGTATGGTAAAAAGGGCAACGAATTCAATATAAGGATATTTGCTTACGAAGATTTTAACGAACTTTTTATTCCTAAAGCAGACCTAGCCGCTACGGGTTTTACCTATCCATCGATGAACCACTATCAAGGAACAGACAACTCTTTTTATAATAATTACAAAGCAAAATATGGCAAGACGCCTAACGAGTATGCCGTGCGTGGTTTTGATGTCACCATGGACGCTATTATAAGACAAAACGCTACAAACGGAATCTACGAAACAGTTGAAAAGAAAACTGCGAGTATGCTTACAGAAAACCCTTTCAATTATGTAAAAAGGGAGTCAGGTAAAGGATATGAAAACAACGCATTTTTTCTGTTACAATATTCCAGGTCACAAACACTTAGAACTATAGACTAATGACTGCAACGGTAACATATTTAGGCGATTTACGTTGCGAGAGTACCCATCTCCAAAGCGGTAATACATATAAAACAGATGCGCCTTTAGATAATAACGGTAAAGGCGAGGCATTCTCACCTACAGACACTGTAGCCGCTGGGCTTGCTAGCTGTATGCTTACCGTTATGGGAATAAAAGCACAAGAATTACAAGTAAATATCGCTGGAAGTGAGGCCGGAATTACGAAACACATGGCAGCTAACCCGAGACGCATTTCACAAATAGATGTTTCCTTAACGATGCAGGGAAATTGTGATAAACGCACGCAGCTCATTCTAGAACGTGTTGCGCTTACCTGTCCTGTTTACAATAGTTTGCACCCAGATGTTGTTAAAAATATAAGCTTTGACTGGAAATGATACGACTGCTTGTCTTAGGATTGTTTTTTGTTACGAGTTCGCATAGCGAGCCACGTATACGGTTCACCTATGACGAGAAACCAAAACTCGCATGGAGCGACTTCAAGGGAATACCCATAAGCAACGTTCCTTACCACGCCAGTGTAAATTGTGGTATGGGCTATACCTTTAAATCGCAAACTGCAAACGGTAAAATACGCGTATTAACAGAAGCTCACAGTTATTTCTACCCAGAGTTTAGTTGGAAACGTAATGTTGATGAGTCTAATCCATTACTTCTAGCACACGAGCAATTGCACTGGGACATTACCGAGTTACATACTAGAATATTACGTAAGGAATTTGCGAGTTACAAACCCAGTAGCAATCCTAAAGCCGATATTAAAGCCATCTTTGAGAAAATAGAGCTGCAGCGTAAAACTATGCAATTGCAGTACGACAGAGAGACTGTTCACGGTCGTAATAAAGAGGTTCAGGCAAACTGGCAAATACGTGTTACAGAGCTATTTTTTAGACTCTAAAGCATCCTGGTTAAGTAAAATTAGGAGTTACATTATTCCGTAGTATTTCATGTGTTTTTATTGAAACAGTGCCTCTAAAAGACGTACTTTTGCACCTGTTTTAATCCCAACAAGACAGACTCATGGCACATGCAAAGTATATTTTCGTAACTGGTGGTGTTACCTCTTCTTTAGGTAAAGGAATTATAGCCGCATCTCTAGCAAAATTACTGCAGTCACGAGGCCTTAGAACTACCATTCAGAAACTAGACCCCTATATAAATATAGACCCAGGAACGCTCAACCCATACGAGCATGGTGAATGCTATGTTACCGAAGATGGTGCAGAAACTGACCTAGATTTAGGACACTACGAGCGTTTTCTCAATGTAAACACCTCACAGGCAAACAACGTTACCACAGGTCGTATTTACCAGAGTGTTATTGATAAGGAACGTCGCGGTGAGTTTTTAGGAAAGACCGTACAGGTCATTCCTCATATTACAGACGAGATAAAGCACCGCATACAATTACTGGGTAAATCTGGAGATTATGATGTGGTCATTACAGAAATAGGCGGTACCGTAGGTGACATCGAGTCGTTGCCTTACATAGAAGCTGTGCGCCAGCTTAAATGGGAACTGGGCGAGGACAATGCCATTGTCATACACCTAACCCTTATACCGTATTTAAGTGCAGCAGGCGAGTTAAAAACAAAACCGACGCAGCACTCCGTAAAAACACTCATGGAAAGTGGTGTACAGGCAGATGTTCTCGTTTGTCGAACAGAGCACGAACTTCCTGAAGATTTAAGAACCAAACTTGCTCGTTTTTGTAATGTGCGACCACAAGCTGTCATTCAGTCCATAGACGTAGAGACTATCTATGATGTCCCTAATAAAATGGAAGAAGAAGGCCTTGATAAAGTCGTTATTGAGCTTTTGAAGTTACAAACTACTAAGGAGCTGGACTTGACCCTATGGAACACCTTTGTGCAACGTCATAAAAATCCTAAAAGCGAAGTAACTATTGGTCTTATAGGCAAGTATGTAGAATTACAGGATTCCTACAAGTCCATTTTAGAATCGTTTATTCACGCAGGTGCTGCAAACGAGATTAAGGTGAATGTGGAATCTATTCATAGTGAATATTTGGAGCCAGGCAATGTAGCTGGTAAGTTAGAAAACCTCGATGGTCTGCTTGTTGCGCCAGGTTTTGGTGAGCGCGGTATCGAGGGCAAGATAGAAGCAGTAAGGTATGCACGTGAGCATGGCATTCCGTTTTTTGGGATATGTCTGGGCATGCAAATGGCCGTTATTGAATATAGCCGTAACGTTTTGAAACTTTCTGACTCTAACTCTGTAGAAATGGATGAGCACACTGCAAATCCGGTTATTTCACTTATGGAGAGTCAAAAAGACGTTGTAGATATGGGTGGTACCATGCGTTTAGGTGCTTGGGATTGTGAGATTCTAGGTGGTCATGCTGCTCAAATTTATGGAGCTGCTAGGATATCGGAACGCCACAGACACCGCTATGAATATAACAATGCTTATAAGCACCAGTTAGAAAACGCAGGCCTTCGGACTACGGGAATAAACCCAAAGACTGGACTCGTAGAAATTGTTGAGATTCCTACACATCCATGGTTTGTAGGTGTGCAGTTTCACCCAGAATATAAAAGTACTGTTGCCAGCCCGCACCCATTGTTTGTATCGTTTGTAGCAGCAGCGGCTCAGTATAAGAGTAGTAAATAAGTATTATTTAGCTTTGTTCGAATTTCGCTTTCGCGAAAGCGTAATAACGACAAGTTTATGCCGCATGAGATTAAAGGATAGTAGTTTTTAAAAAAATGACGTATCGAATTGCGGTACGAAAACGTTAAAAATAAAAGCCACATAGGTTAATTTAAGCCCGATTTTAGGGATTATTATGGAAGAGAAAAAAACAGATTGGAAGTCGTTAATAGGAATGACATTAATTTTTGGGATACTCATGTTTATGTTCATGAGAAACGAATCTCAAAATGCAGAAGCAGAAGCTAAAAAGCCGAAAACGGAGAAAGCGGCCAGCACAACAACCGAAACCGCACCTGCGACTACTGCTTCAAACACTCCTAAAGAGAATACAGCGCCGCCGGCACAAACGGTTGCGTTTACAAATGATTTACTTGATTTTGAAGTAAGTACTAAAGGTGGTTACATCACAAAAGCTCTTGTAAAAGAATATAAGACTTATGACGGCAAGCCAGTATATCTAGCGCAGGAAAAGGACCATTCCATCGATTTTATTTTTACCAAGAAAGACGGCTCGCAATTGCATACGAAGTACATGTACTTCACGCCGGTGCTTACTGAAAATGCAGATAATAAAGTGCTTACCCTTACCACATCTGTAGGTGATGGTGACTTCATAGAATTCCGTTATTCGTTGCCTAAGAACAAATACATGATGGATTTCACGGTACGTTCCCAAGGGTTGTCACAAGTGGTCAATACTGCTAAAAATCCAGTTTTACAATGGGATATGAAGGCGTACAAACGTAGCCAGAGTATGACCAATGAGAATCGTTATACAGAGGTTAAGTTTGAATATGACGGTGGTCGTACGGACTATACTGGGCAGTCACAACTTTCAGTAGAAGAAGATGAGGAAGATGTTACCTATATCGCATACAAGCAGCATTTCTTTACGTCTATTCTCTTAACAGAAAAGCCTTTTAAAACGGCAACCATGAAATCCTATAACATGGAGGCGCGCGACGAGACGCAGGACACGTACACGAAGAGTTTTAAATCTACCGCACAACTTGCCTACACTGGTGGCGATATCGCTTATGATTTTGACTGGTATTTTGGCCCTACAGATTTTTACATTCTTGATGGCTATGAGAAAAACCTAGATGAAGTTGTAGATTTAGGTTGGGGAATTTTTGGTTGGGTAAATGAATATGCCATTAGACCGTTGTTCACGTTTTTAACGACCACACTAGGTTTAGGTTTTGGTCTTGCTATTATTTTACTTACTATATGTGTAAGACTTGTACTATCTCCAGTGCTCTACAAGAGTTATCTCACGCAGGCTAAGATGAAAATTCTACGTCCAGAGTTAGACCGCATTGCAGAGAAGTATAAGGACAACGCCATGAAAAAGCAGCAGGAAACCATGAAAGTGCAGTCTGAGGCAGGTGCGAGTCCGCTGTCGGGATGTTTACCGGCATTGTTACAAATGCCCGTGTTCTTTGCACTCTTTAAGTTTTTCCCTACGGCGTTTGACTTAAGACAAAAGAGCTTCTTGTGGGCCGAGGATTTATCGAGCTACGATACCATTTACAAATTCCCAGGGGATTTCTCTATTCCGTTTTACGGTGACCACATTAGTTTGTTTCCGATACTTGCGTCTATAGCGATTTTCTTTTACATGCAAATGACGACAGGACAAGCCATGAGTAATCCGCAGCCAGGTATGCCTAATATGAAATTTATCATGTACCTATCACCGTTGTTCATGCTGGTATTCTTTAATAACTATGCATCTGGTTTATCGCTGTACTATTTCATGTCTAACTTGATTACCATAGGTATCATGCTCGTGATTAAATACTATATTATCGATAAGGATAAAGTACTTGCTAAGATTGAAAAGGCCAAAGCGACTCCTAAGAAAAAAGGAAAGTTTGCTACAAAAATGGCTCAAATCATGGAGCAGGCGCAAGCCCAGCAAGAAGCACAGAAGAAAGGGAAGTAAGAAGCTCTTTACACAATATAAAAATCTCATACGGTTGTATGGGATTTTCTTTGTTTTAAATTAGGCTATAAATGCGGGAGTAATCGTTTTCGAGTTTCAACTTTTGGTCAATTGTTTGGTTACTACAATGGAATTGCTAGTAATCCTACCTACTCTTTTAATTCATATCAAAATACGGGTATCTTTGCCCCAGTGGCTAGCGCAATTGGTTTTACAACAG
>JANQTO010000305.1:2638-14300 GCA_030731685.1 Nonlabens sp. | reverse complement strand
TTTTTAACTTAGACAGGTTAAACAGACAAGGCGACCCACAACCAGATGGTGATGGTTTCTTTGACTTCATACCAGGACTGACCATTGATGCAGAAAACGGACGTATTATTTTTACGAGTGTCGAGCCCTTTGGTAGCTATCTGCATGAAAAGCTCAATAATATACCTGCTACAGGTGGTGTGCCGCGTAATTATGACAACCCAGCAAGTTATAACGCAAACCAAGCAAAGTACGTTTACAGGGATATGTACCGTACTACAAAAGCGCAGGCATTACAAAGTGCAGATAAGAATAAGTACCTTATAAAAGGACAATATAAAGCAACAGGTCAAGAAGGAATCCCCATAGGTGCATTTAATGTCCCTAGAGGTTCCGTAACCGTTACCGCCGGTGGCCGCGTGCTTCAGGAAGGGATAGATTTTACAGTAGATTACATTGCTGGTAGGGTAATTATTTTAGACCAAGCATTGTTAAACTCCAATACGCCTATTCAAGTTTCTACAGAGAACAATTCTGTATTTAATCAACAAGTAAAACGCTTTACAGGAATTAATGTAGAACATAAATTCAGTGAGGACTTTATTATAGGTGGGACGTTCTTAAATCTTAAGGAAAGACCTATAACTCAAAAATCAACATATGGTTTTGAACCTATTAACAATACGATTATAGGTGCAAATTTCTTATACAATACCCAAGTTCCTTTTCTAACAAGACTCGCAAATAAACTACCCAACATAGATACAGACGCTATTTCTAATTTATCTCTCCGTGGTGAGTTTGCTTACTTATTACCAGGTTCCCCAGATGCCGATAACTTTGAAGGTAAAGCAGCGGCTTTTGTAGACGATTTTGAGGGGTCACAAACTAGTGTAGATATATTGTCACCTTTTGCTTGGTTTCTATCTAGTGTTCCCAAAGCATTTGAAAATAATGGTAGCGATTCAAACAGGCTTGCATACAATTTCTTGAGAGCTCGCATGGCATGGTATTCTATAGACCCTATATTCTACGGGAATCAGCGTCCAGCCGGGTTGAGTGATGACGATGTTTCTGACTACCGCACAAGGCGCGTCTTTGTTAATGAACTATTTCCTAATGTCGATTTACAACAAGGGCAGCAGCAAGTAATTAACACTTTAGACCTTGCTTATTACCCTACTGAGCGTGGTCCATATAATTATAATCCAGCCGCAGCGGGTACAAATGTATTGCCTAATCCACAAGATAATTGGGCTGGTATAACTAGATCATTTTCCAGCACAGACTTTGAACAAACAAATGTGGAGTACGTGCAATTTTGGCTCATGGACCCATTTCCATACGAGCCTACAAACAATGGTGGAACGCTCTCTATTAACTTATGTAGTATAAGTGAAGATATATTAAAAGATAACCGTAAGCAATTTGAAAACGGTCTTCCTAACGATGGAGGAACAACATTAACGCTGCCTACAGCGTATGGTAAAGTTCCAGCAAATCAGTCGCTTGTTTATGCGTTTGATACAGATGGACAGGAACGAGCAAATCAAGATATAGGTCTCGATGGTTTTAGCGATGCTGAGGAAAATGTGCAATTTCCAGCCTTTGGACCTATAGATCCAGCTGGCGATAATTATGAGTATTTCGTAGCGGCTTCTGGCGATATATTAAATAGATATAAGCGTTACAACGGCACACAAGGAAACTCTCCGACCGAGGTTTCTCAAACTAATAGAGGTTCTACGACCCTTCCAGACGTTGAGGATATCAACCGTGACAATACTATGAACACCATAGATAGTTACTACGAGTACAATATCCCGATATTTCCAGGAATGGATACGGCAAGCAATGAGTACATCTTTGATACAAAAAACGTACAAACAACATTGCCTAATGGTAGCACAATCTCCACAAGATGGGTTCAATTCAGAGTTCCTCTGAACGACCCTAATCGTAATGTTGTAGGAGGAATTGCCGATTTACGTGCTATTCGTTTTATGCGTATGGCGGTTACAGATTTTGAAGAAGATACTTTCCTTCGTTTTGGTTCTATGGAACTGGTGCGTGGAGATTATCGTAGATACACTGCGAGTTTACAAGATACAGACCCCAATCCAGATGATGACGGGACCACTTTTGAGGTTGAAGGTGTCAATATAGAAAATAATGAGAGCCGCTCTCCTATACCATATCGCCTACCTCCAGGAATAGAACGTGAGGAGCTACGTACTCAAAACCAAAACATAAGACAAAACGAGCAGTCACTTGCTCTAAGAGCTTGTGGGCTAGAACCTGAAGATGGTCGTAGTGTTTTCAAGAACATACGTATAGATATGCGTCAGTACGAAGAATTAGAAATGTTTGTACATGCTGAGGCACTCGTTAATGAAGTACCTCTGGTAGATAATGAAATGGAAGCGTTTATTCGCATGGGTCTGGATTATACCGATAATTATTATGAGATACGACTACCATTAAAGACAACTGCTTTTGGAACATCAGTACGAGAAGAAATATGGCCTGAGGCTAACGACCTACGTGTTGAGTTGGCGTTATTACAGCAAATAAAGGCCCTAGTATTAGGAAATCCATCGCTTAACGTGAACGAGCTCAACCTATTTGATGAAGCGGCATTAAATCCTTCGGCGGCTGGGAATGCAAACCTGCACACTTATGGTATTAAGGGAAATCCTAATTTCGGTGATATCAGAACCTTAATGTTAGGAGTGCGCAATGCTAGCACAAATGATATTTGTGGCGAGGTATGGTTTAATGAATTAAGACTCTCAGGACTAAAAAACCAAGGTGGTTATGCTGCCGTCATGAACCTAGATGCAAATATGGCCGATTTTGCCACCGTAAGCGCGTCTGGTAGAAGAAGTACTATAGGTTTTGGAGCAATCGAGCAAGGCCCTAATGAGCGCGACCGTGAGGACTTAACGCAGTACGACGTAACTACAAGTTTAGGTCTAGGGCAGTTGCTGCCTAAAAAATGGGGTATTAATATACCGTTTACATACAGTATAGGCGAAACTACAATAACACCACAATTTGACCCGCAATTTGAAGATATTGAGCTAGATACTAGGTTGAGCAATGCATCTAGCGATGCAGAGCGTAGAGCCATAAAAGAGCAAAGCGAGGATTACACAAGAAGACAAAGTGTGAACTTCATAGGTGTGCGCAAAGACCGCACGGGCGATGCTAAACCTATGCCTTACGACATAGAAAACTTCACATTTTCTGGTTCCTACAATCAAACAGACCAGCGTAATTTTGAAGTCGAGGAATTTATTGATCAGTCGGTTAACGCAAGTGCGACTTATAACTATGCGTTCCCTAAATCGTCTTACGAACCTTTTAAAGAAGCTGGTTTTCTAGGTAGTTCAAAATATCTAACCTTTTTAAAGGATGCAAACGTAAATCTATTACCTAATAATTTTACGGCAACGAGTACGGTATTGAGACAATTCAACCGTCAAAAATTTAGAGATCTACAATTAGACACTAATCCAGTTGACCTTAATGGTGATGGTATACCTGATGCTCAAAACATAAGTATAGACCCACTTACAAACCGTAATTTCACTATGAATAATAGGTATGCGATAAACTGGGATGTCACAAAATCACTTCAGGTTAACTTCTCTGCAAATAATGATCGCGTAGTCAGAACATTCATTAATGATGACGATAGCATAGATGAGACTTATGATATCTGGACCGACTTTATTGACGAGGGAATTCCTAACTCGCACACGCAGCAGTTACAAATGACGTATCAATTGCCGTTTGCAAAGTTTCCTTTTCTCGCTTTCGCGAAAGCGAGCTACACATATTCAGCAGATTTCAACTGGCAGCGTAGTTCCCAACAATTCTCGCAGCTAGACGGTATTCCAGATTTAGGTAATAGTGTTCAAAACGCAAATACGCATCGTATCAACGGAACTATAGATATGGATAAGCTCTACAGTTATGTAGGGTTGGAAAAGAAGAAATTTGGCGTGCAGGCTCCTACTGGTCGCTCCCGTACACCCAGCACACCAAGAAATGGAACGCCTACTGCGGCTGCAGGTGAGAAGGATGGTAAGGATAATAAGCCTAAAATCCCTAAAAAGAATTTTGCAAATCAAGCATACAACACGTTTGTGGGAATTGTGACATCAGTAAAGCGTGCTCAAATTAACTACCAAGAGACAAACGGTATTTTCTTACCAGGTTATACACCAGACGTAGGGTTTATAGGAACATTAAAGCCTACAACTGGATTTACATTTGGTTCACAGGCTGAAATTAGAGACCTCGCTGCAAGACGCGGTTGGCTTACGCTTTTCCAAGAATTTAATCAGCAATATTCAGAGATTGAAACGAGGCAATTAGACGTTAACCTAAACGTAGATTTATTAAAAGACCTTAAGGTAGATATCGTTGCTAACCGTAATTATCAAGAGAATTACACGGAGAATTTCCGCGTAGACCCTACAGATTTGTCTTACCAACAGCTCACACCTAATACGTCCGGTAATTTTAATATTTCTACATTAACAATAGCAACTGCTTTTAAACCCAGCAGTATAGATAATTCGCCTGTTTTTGATACTTTCAGAAGTAATAGGTTACAAGTAGCTGAAGGTCTTGCACGTAATTTCTATGGTAATGATACCTATAGTCGTGATGCAGACGGTTTCCCAGAAGGCTTCAGCCGTAATAGTCAAAATGTTTTATTACCGGCATTTCTTGCGGCATATGAAGGTCGTGACCTTTCTAACCAAAAGTCAGGCGCGTTTAAAGATGTGCCACTACCTAACTGGACATTGAAATATACTGGTTTGATGAATTTAAAATGGTTCAAGAAAACCTTTAAACGCTTTTCATTAAACCATGGCTATCGTTCTAGCTATACCATTAACCAGTTCCAGACAAATTTGGATTTTGTTCCTGGTACAAGAGGCGTAGGTTATGCGCAGCAAAATGCACTTTCCCTGAATCAAAATGGAGATTTTAAGGCAGATAATCTTTACTTCAATATCAACCTTGCAGAGCAGTTCAGTCCACTCATAAAGGTAGATTTTGAAATGAAAAACTCCCTTTCCATTGCTGCCGAATTAAGAAAAGATAGAGCAATATCGCTAAGTTTTGATAACAATTTACTTACCGAGATTAATGGTAATGAGCTTATTCTAGGAGTAGGTTATCGAGTTAAGGATTTGCGATTTAAGACAAATGTAGGAGGTAGAAGCAGTGTAATTAAAAGCGATCTTAATCTTAGGCTAGATGGGTCTGTGCGTGACAACGTTACTATCGTGCGCTACTTAGATTTAGATAATAGCCAAGCTACTGCGGGACAAACAATTTACGGTCTTAAGTTCACCGCAGAGTATGCGTTAAGTGCTGCGTTCACCACGTTGTTTTATTATGACCACACATTCTCTACGTTTGCGATTTCCACCGCATTTCCGCAAACCACAATACGTAGTGGTTTCACTTTGCGATATACTTTTGGTAATTAATAGCACGATGTGTCCTTTAACCTAAATTCTATTAGTAAATTTACCAACTTTAAAAAACACACTATGAATATTCCTGCAGACTTAAAATATACAAAAGATCACGAGTGGTTGCGCGTTGAAGGCGATACTGCAACCGTGGGCATTACAGATTTTGCTCAAGGTGAGTTAGGAGATATTGTTTATGTAGAGGTTGAAACTATAGACGATACCTTAACACAAGATGAGGTTTTCGGAACCGTAGAAGCTGTAAAGACAGTATCTGACCTTTTTCTACCTGTAAGTGGAACCATAACTGAATTTAACGACGCCCTTGCAGATACTCCTGAGCTAGTTAATTCTGACCCATATGGTGATGGTTGGATGATTAAAATGACCATTGAAGATGCGTCGCAGCTTGAAGGCCTCTTAAGTGCCGAGGCATATCAAGAACTTGTAGGTGCTTAACGTAGTTTACAGACTAGCACCTTTTTATACCGCAGTCATAGCGTATTTGTCGCTTGCAAACAATGCAGCGCCAGCAATTGCTATAACTAATATTGACAAAGTATACCACGCAACAGCCTACTTCTTAATGGCTGTTCTGTGGTATCTTTTTTTTTATGCTCGATTCTTAAAAAGTCATGCGGGTTTTTCGTTTGAACTTTCTACCATACTAGGAAACTGGGAGAGAACTATTGCCATAGGAGCAGGCGTTGTCTCGCTCATTGCAGGTGCTTTTTTAGAACTGGGACAAGGTTATATCTCTGCAAATCGCAGTATGGATATTTTAGATATGATAGCAAATTCCTGTGGCATTATTCTTGCACTTGTAGGATTGTGGTTCCTATCGAAAAAAATAAGGTAGATATACCATAGAAAATTTGTTTTGTCAGTTACAATTGAATTATTTTTAACCTTTAAAATGTACCATCATGGAAATCAAAAAATCAGAAAGCGCTGATTTGCGTAAAAATATCTGGACCTATGTACTCACAGGTCTTGCCTTCATGCTATTGCTTTCTTGGCAAGCGCTAGAAGTAGAGTCCAAAGAGATTGTAGTAATTGAACCAGAAGAAGAACTAGAAGTTGTTCAAATGGAGGAAGAAGATGTTCCTATCATGATGATGCTGGATACGCCACCGCCACCACCGCCACCACCAGTTATTCCAGAGAAGATAGAAATTGTTGAAGACGAGAAAGAAATTGTAGAAACTATTCTAGCTCCTACAGAAACTACTATTGTTGAAGAGGTTAAAGAAGTTAAAATTACTGAGGTACGCACAGAAGCTCGTGTTGCTGAAGTAATTGCAGACGTGCCTTTTGCTGTAATCGAAAACGTTCCAGTATATCCTGGCTGTGAGGATAAGAAAAATAACGATGACCGTAAAAAGTGTATGAGTGAGAAAATCACAAACTTTGTGAATAAGAACTTCAACACAGGTCTAGCAAATGAGCAAGGTTTAGAAGGTAGACAACAAATAGGTGTTCAGTTCAAAATCGATAAGAACGGTGATATTGTAGGTGTACAGGCAAAAGCTAAAAACGCAGCACTTCAAAAAGAAGCAGAACGCGTTATAAACAAGTTGCCTAAAATGATTCCTGGAAAGCAACGTGGCAAACCAGTAGGTGTAATTTACGGTCTGCCTATCATTTTCCAAGTACAGGACTAAACTTGATTAGATAAAGTTATTTGAAAGCTAGGCTCAATGCCTGGCTTTTTTTTTGGTATGTTTCTTGATTTTATAAAATGAACATTAAATCCATTTTATTATGAAAAATCAAACTACCCAGCTCGCCGCTGCAACGGCCAGCGCTAGCAAGCTTTTTGACAAGAAGAAAGCAAACTTAAAGTCAAATTCGTCTATAAACTTTCAAATAGGGCTTATTGCTGCGCTACTTTTTGCATGGGCGATACTAGAAGTTTCTACGGAGCAGGTGCATCAGGAACCTGTCGTCATTACAACTACCAGTAGAGTATTTGAGGTGGAACCATTAGGAAAGATTAAAATTCTGCCTAATGTACAGCCTGAAGTTATCGAGGCTACTATTCCAGAGCCAGCTAAACCCAAGGTATCGCTCGCTCCGCCAAAGTTGGTTAACAACAACACGGTAGTAGCGACTCCAGAACCAGTAAGCTCATTACCAGTAGTTACAACTGCTGTAACGGTTGCCACGGTTGCTACATCTTCAACACAGCCTACTACAACTGCATCACAACCAGCGACAGCGCCTGCTACGCCTACCACAATGACCATGGGCAACGCTTCTGAAGCACCACTTTTTCCGGGATGTAGCACTAAAATGAATAATAAGGAACGTATAGATTGTTTCAATGAGAAAATACAACGATTTGTTCTTAGAAATTTTGACACTAGCATTGCCGACAGACTAGATACAGAACAGGTCAAGTTTACCGTAGTATTTACCTTAGACACGCGGGGTGAGGTCGTAGATGTTATGGTAAAATCTAAAATAGCAGCAATTGAACAAGAGGCAAAAAGGTTGATGAACAAGCTTCCAGACATGACTCCCGGTAAATATGATAATAAGGCGATAAACGTACAGTACGCGTTGCCCATCGTTTTTAATATACGTTAGGTATCACACTTATCATTAATAAAGTGTAATGGCTGTGTGAGTAACACGGCCATTCTTTGTTACACGACTATCATATTTAAATTATCTTAGCGGTCTTAAAAGAAGTATCTATGAAATTTTGCTTGACCGCTGTCATCTCGTTGCTCTCTCTTTGCCTTTATGCACAGGAAGGAATTGAAAAATTTCCAGTTTTCGAAGCATGTAATGAGGTTGATGACGCAGCCATGGAACAGTGTTTTTATAAAAACCTCTATACCCAACTACAGGCAAATTATGAGCATCCGCAAAGTTCTGGCAACACTACTACGGAGGAACGAGCAACGCTTAGATTTGAGGTTTCTAAGCAAGGAACTTTTGTGCTCATACGCATAGACGCGCTAGACTCAGAAGTAAAGACAGCTATGGAATCCAGTTTCAAGCAGTTGCCTACGATAAAGGCGCCTTCGTACAACGGTAGTCCGTCCTTTATGCAATTTGTGCTCACGGTTCCAGTTCCCATGAATGAGGACGGCTCTTTTCAAATTTTTAGCAACACTCGTGAACAAAAAAATCAAGCTGCTAGAAGTAATGCTTTAGACAGTCTCGCTTTCGCGAAAGCGAACAACGACTACGATAAACTCATATCAAATAAATACGTGAACCAAGAGCTGCGCTCTAACGCATTGATTCCATTATCTACCCAACGATACAGCTTATATGAGATGGCTATGAATAGAGTAGGGACAAATGCCCACACCGCTGTGAAACCTTTTACCTTCAGCTACGTTAATGAGTATTACGATTTAGAAGCTGAGCGTGCTTCACAACAAAAAGAGGTAAGTACGTGGTTAGGGCGTAAGTGGTGGAACGAGCACTTTTTTCAAGTCGCAGGCGATGATTACTGGTTTGTGGTAGACCCAGGTGTAGATTTACAGTTCGGTAGAGACACCAGTGAGGAATTGAATACCTCTAACAATACAAGGCTTGTGCAAATAAATGGTGGCGTGGGCAAGCAACTCACATTTGGCGCGAGTATTCAAGAATCACAAGGAAATTTTGCGGGTTATTTTAATAGAGAAATTACACGTCGTGCACCCGACGGTGGTAATCCAGGAATTGTTCCAGGTAGAGGTATTGCTGAAGATGGCGGTGATAAATTTGACTATCCAGTAGCGACAGGATACGTAAATTACCAGCCTAGTAAATATTTCAACTTGCAGTTAGGTCACGGCCAGCATTTTATAGGCGATGGTTACCGTTCACTGGTTTTAAGTGATAACTCACAACCATTTCCTTATGCAAAGGTAAATGCTAAGTTTTGGAAGCTCGATTATACGGTTTTATATACATCACTTAGGGACGTACGCCCAGAGGTCACTGCCGACGCATCTTTCAGAACAAAATACATGGTTCATCACTATCTTAGTTGGAACGCCACAAAACGTTTAACAGTAGGTCTTTTTGAAAGTGTCCTGTGGGAAAACGATAACGATCGTGGGTTTGATTTTAACTATATAAATCCGGTAATTTTTTATCAAACTGTGGAGCTTGAGACAGGTTCCCGTGGTGGTAATGCTTTGCTAGGCGCAACTTTAAAGTACAAGTTTACAGACTATGTAACGGGTTACGCGCAGCTTGTTCTAGATGAATTCTCTAGCAGCGCAGTAGCCAGTGGTAATGGTAGCTATCAAAATAAGAGTGCTTACCAGTTAGGTATTAAATGGCAAAACCCGTTTCAGGTGCAGGGACTTTCTCTTCAAGCAGAGTATAATAGGGTACGACCATATACATATTCCCACAATTCCGTTATTTTAAATTATGCAAACAGCAATCAGGCACTTGCGCATCCGTGGGGAGCAAATTTCTATGAAGCCATAGCTATTGCTAGATATACTAAAGACCGCTGGTACGGTATAGGCAAGGTAATCTACGGTAAGCGTGGTTTTGATAAACTGGATGGAACTGATAATGCATTTTACGGAGGTAACATTTACCGTAGTGAAGACGACCGCATTGCAGATTTGGGCAACACGCTGGCACAAGGTAACACCGCTGCTTTTTTCTACGGGCAGCTAGAAGCTGGTTATATCATAAATCCTGCAAGTAGACTTACATTTTACGCACAGGTTATTTACAGAGATGTAGACCCAGCATTTGACAATGCCGTAGTGCGTGATGAAAATACCTTGTGGTTGAACCTAGGGTTACGCACAGATATTTTCAACTGGTCGTATGACCGCTAGATGGAGTGTTTCTAGCCTCGTAAATTTTGATAAACATAAATGTTGACATGTTACGAGCTCTTCCTTTTGCGAGTTGTGCATGTTCACCATGAAAAAGGCTATCTATAGTCTCAAACCACAATTGTAACCAGGTGCCGAAATGCTCCATGTTTATACCATTATTCACTGCGTGATCTACTTCTTTGTGTTTTCTATAGGATTGCCTTTGTAATTAGACGAACGTAATAAATTTGTTTCCCAAAAGCTGGCAATATGCGTTAGGTGCGCTGGCCAGTCTGTTATTACACTATTGAAGATAGGCCCTAAAAGGTTGTTTGCTCTGACTTTAGCATAAAATGTACTAACAAGTAAGTCTATCGCAGCACGATTATTGAGTAAGTTAGTTGATTCCAAGAGCTTTAAGTTTAAGAACGAGATACGACAAATGTACGTTTACATAAGTATATTGTGTCTGTTAAAAGTCTTCAATAATATGTACATTTAGCCGTTCAATTAAAGAAAAATACTATGGGAGATGGTTTAATAGGTTATTATATTATCGGTGGACTTGTTATGCTCGTTAGCATGTACGTGAGTAACAAGCTTAAGTCTAAATTTAAAGAATACTCGCAAATTCATTTACAAAACGGAATGAGTGGTGCTGAAATCGCTCAAAAAATGCTCGATGATAACGGTATTACAGACGTAAAAGTGATTTCTGTTCCAGGCCAGCTTACTGACCATTATAATCCATCAAACAAAACCGTTAATCTAAGTGAGGTTGTTTATTTAGAGCGCAACGCTGCTGCCGCCGCCGTGGCAGCGCACGAGGTAGGTCACGCAGTGCAACATGCCACCGCATATAGTTGGATAGGTATGCGGTCTACGTTGGTTCCCATAGTAAGTGTCGCCTCAAAGTACTCGCAATGGGTCATTATGGGTGGAGTTGCTTTGGCAGCTAGTACTTTTTTTGGACAATACGTGCTGCTTGCAGGAATTATCATGTATGGAACGGGAACGCTATTTGCATTTGTCACCTTGCCTGTGGAATATGATGCCAGCAACAGAGCTCTTGTATGGTTAGAAAGTGCTAACATGCTTACGAGCAATGAACATGCAGGAGCAAAAGATGCACTTAAATGGGCTGCGCGTACCTATCTTGTTGCAGCAATAGGCTCGCTAGCCACCTTGCTATATTTTATTTCTATATTTTTAAAGCGTAGGTAGTTACTACTTGGATTTAAAAAATTGTGGGTATCAGGACTCTAGAGGTTTAAATCGTTGTATCCTAGGTAGGGTTTTTCGCTTTCGCGAAAGCGAATTCCGTACGTAGCTAACTCTTCTAAAATGGGTTTGTAGATACTAGGCTTAATAGGAATTTGTACACCT
>JANQTO010000305.1:0-2538 GCA_030731685.1 Nonlabens sp. | reverse complement strand
TTTTTCTCTCCGTTAAGTTCGTATCCTATTTTGTGGTACATCACAATCATGTCTTTTTCACCTTCTTGTAAAGTCCATGTGTCTTCTAGTACTTTTTGCAGGATTTGTGCTGGGGTTGCGTCTTTAAGACCTACTTTTTTTGTTCCATTAAAGATATCGAGCTCGGTTAGCTTGTTCCACATGATATCGTCTTGGTCTATTTTTAGTTCATGACGCATTTTAAGCTCCACACTATCTGTAGGTGAGTACGGTAGGAAGCTATTGACAAAGTCGCGATAGGTCATGTTCTCGGAACCTTCCAGTACATAAGTGTCATCGGTAAGTCCTAGCATAACAAACATATTCCAAGCTTTTGAAAACCCTACACGTCGCATAGTCCCACGATATAAGGTTAGAACGTCGCTCAGACCATAAACTTCTCTATACTGCAAACTATTGCGGTTTGCATAAACTTCAAAACGACCATAACCTTCTACTTCTAAAAATTCAGTTCTCCTGAAAAGTCTGTGATATGGAATATATTTATACGTTCCTTCTTGAATGAACTTTGCAGCGCCGCCCTGACCGGCCACAACTACATTGCGCGGGTTCCACGTAAATTTATAATTCCATAAATTGTTGTCGTGCTCTGGAGCGACAAGTCCACCTGTAAAAGATTCAAACAGTAAGATTTTTGCTCCTTTTGCACGTAGTCCATCTATAATGTCCATGGCGCTCATGTGGTCTATACCTGGGTCTACACCTATCTCGTTCATAAATATGAGTCCGTTTTCAACTGCTTTTTCATGTAGGGAGTTCATCTCAGGACTTACATAACTTGCTGTTACAAGAGATTTACGATAGGTGATACAATCTTTAGCCACCTCGATATGTAAACTTGCCGGCAGCATAGAAATGACAAGGTTAGCCTTTTGAACTGCTTGCTCTCTTGCTTGTTTATCGAAAATATCAAGTGAAATTGCTTCCGTGTTTTTGTGTTGCTGACTGAGCGCTTGGGCTTGTGCAAGGTTTTTGTCTGCAATCGTTAAGAATAAATCTTGACTTGCAGCTTTTTGTAAAAGATAATCAATGAGGACTCCAGTAGATTTACCAGCTCCCAAAATAAGGATGTGACGCATGGGTGTCGTAATTTTGTAGGCAAGTTAAGGAGATTGTAAAAAGGAGCATAGTTATGATGAGAAAGTTATTAATTGCAGGTGTTATTTTTTCTTGTATCGGAGTGGTTTTAGGTGCCATGGGTGCCCACGCACTTAAAGAGCAGCTTGAAGCAGATCAACTCAATAGTTTTGAAACGGCGGTTCGTTACCAGTTGTTTCATGGACTCGCGTTAGTGATTATTGCAGTCATTCCTATAATAAGCGACAAGGTTAAAAATGTCTTATTATGGTTTTTTGTAACTGGTATAATACTGTTTTCTGTTAGTATCTACGGCTTGAGTACGCAGGCTATTTCTGGTTTAAAGTTAAGTTTTCTAGGACCAGTGACGCCATTAGGCGGTCTTCTACTTATAATGGGATGGTCATTTTTACTGTTCAAATTATTTCAATTTAAACGTTAAAAGACTAGCCATACCAACATTAGATTTCTATTTTTGCAGTCTTAATTCAATTTTAAGCATATTATGGGTTCAAATGCCTTAGTTACGCAATCGATTTCGCTAGAACAATGGGGAATCAAAAATTCAAAAATTTATTATCAGTTAGAACCTGCCGAGTTACAAAAGCACTCGGTTGATTCTTATGGTGGTAAGGAAACTGACAATGGAACGCTAGCAGTTAATACTGGAGAGTTCACCGGTAGGTCACCACAGGATAGGTTCATAGTCAAGGATGCTATCACTGCGGACAAGGTCTGGTGGGGTAACGTCAACATTCCTTTTGAACCAGCTGCGTTTGACGCATTGCTCGATGAGGTTACATCTTACCTAGACGGTAAAGATGTTTACGTGCGTGATGCTTACGCTTGTGCGCATGAAGATTATCGTTTGAACCTAAGGGTTATTAATGAGTACCCATGGTCCAACATGTTTGCTTATAATATGTTTTTGAGACCACAGGCAAGCGAGTTAAAGGATTTCACACCAGAATGGACAGTTATCAACGCACCGAAATTCATGGCTGTTCCAGACCGCGACGGTACCAGACAACACAATTTTGCTATTTTAAATTTCACAAAAAAAATAGCGCTTATAGGCGGAACGGGTTATACAGGTGAGATTAAGAAAGGTATTTTTAGTGCATTGAACTTTATTCTTCCAGTTGACAAAAACACATTGCCTATGCACTGTAGTGCAAACGTAGGAGACGATGGTAGCACTGCTATATTCTTTGGTTTAAGTGGCACAGGAAAAACCACATTATCTACAGATCCTGTTAGAGCACTCATAGGTGACGACGAGCACGGCTGGTCTCCTAATGGTGACATATTTAATTTTGAAGGTGGCTGTTATGCTAAGGTTATTAACCTAGATCAAGAAGGTGAGCCTGAAATTTTTAATGCAATAAAGCCAGGCGCCATTCTAGAGAACGTCATTTTGAA
>JANQTO010000304.1 GCA_030731685.1 Nonlabens sp. | reverse complement strand
ATGCGTTATGAACAAACCGGCCTCATGCTCGAAAATGAATCCATAACAGAGTTTGGCATGTCTTTTGGAATGGGACTGCCTATAGGATCGCGCTCTGGTTTTTCAAACGCAAATATTGGTCTTGAATATGGTCAACGTGGAACTACCTCTGGAGGATTAATAAAAGAAAACTTTTTTAGCCTTTCTATAGGATTATCATTAAACGACAAGTGGTTTACACCACGTAAATATTATTAAAAACGCATTAAAGATTACCACTATGAAACTTAATAAAACTCTTTTAGCAACTGTAGCCCTTTTAGGTAGTTTCGCTTTCGCGAAAGCGCAACTGTCAGAAGAATGTACCGTGATGTTACAAATATATGCTGAAAACGCAAAAGCAAGAAACTACGACGAGGCTTACAATCAACTAGGTCCACTTGTACAAAAATGTCCAGATGCGAGCGCAGCTATCTATCAATATGGGGCAATTATCTATGAAGATAGATTAGAAAATAAAATAGGTGACGAAAAACAAAACGTACAAGGACTTGTTGACATGCTTCAAGCCCAAATAGACAAATACCCATCTAAGGTAGATGTAACCAGAAAAAAAGTTGAAATAGCTCGTACTTTGTTCAAATACAAAATGGGTACAAACGCAGAGCAGTTCAACCGCTTTGATGCAATATTCAAATCTGACCCAGACAATTTTACAGACCCTAACGGTATAATTACGTATTTTTCTCTTGCAAAAGCAGAATTTGATGCTGGTAATATGGACCTTAAAGCACTGTTCACGATTTACGATGCACTTTCTGACAAAATAAACGTTGAACTTGATACACGCTCTGCAATGGTGGATGAACTAGGTGACAAAATGGAAGCTGGAACCATCACTGACCTTGAAAAGCAAAATCTTGAGAACCAAAAAATCAACTTGTCTAATTATGACATAGTTGCTGGTAGTCTTACCGCTACTATAGGTAAACTGGCTGGTTGCGACTATCTAGTTCCACTTTACGAAGCCGAATTTGATGCAAACAAGACAGACGAAGACTGGCTTTCTAGTGTGCTAAACAGACTAGGTGCTAAAGATTGTACTGACGCACCTATATATTTGAAATCGGTTAAAGCGTTACATGATATTAACCCAAGTGCAAGAACTGCATACGGTTTAGGTGTCATTGCAAAGACTAGCTCTGAAAAATTCAAATATTGGGACCAAGCCTTATCACTAGGAGTTAATAAAGATTTAGAAGCTAAGATTCACTACGAAAAAGGAAATGCTCTTAAAAATAGCGGGCAGTATGGACAGGCTAAAGGTGAATACCTTGCTGCTGTTCGTGCAAGACCTTCTTACGGTGTAGCTTATTTGAAAATAGCAAACATGATAGCCTCGAGTGCACAGAGCTGTGGTGGCGACATTATGTCACAGAAAGCCGTTTATGCAATTGCTGCACGTTGGGCAGAAAAAGCTGCGAGTATTGATGGTTCTATACGTAGTAGTGCAAACCAGTATGCCGCAAATTATAGAGCAAGATCTCCTCAAAAACAAGAAGTCTTCAGTAGCAGCACATATAAATCTGGTCAGAGTATCAGAATTGGTTGTTGGATTGGAGAATCTGTAACCCTACCTTAATCACTTTGAAAAAAGGTTTATACATACTTAAAATGACAATCACGGCACTTGCCGTGATTTGTCTTTTTGCGTGTAATGATAACCTGGACGAAGTGCGCAAAATGAGTATCTCGTCAAACGAACCTCTTGGTGAAGTAAAAAACCTACTACTTAAACATACAGATAGTGGCCGCTTAAAGGTTATCATAAGTGGTAAAAAAATGCTTGATTTTTCTAACGACCGTTATCCATATACTGAGTTTCCTGATGGCGTGCGCGTAGAAGTGTACAACAGCCCGCAGGACAGTACAAAAATCACGGTCATAACCTCAGACACAGGTATCATGTATGGTAAAACCAAGCTTGTAGACCTACGAGGTAATGTAAAAATAGTGGGCGACGATGGCACTACTTTTACGGGAGACCAGCTATACTGGGACCAAAAGGCAGAGTGGCTTTTTACAGAATCTAAATCTACCGTAACGTTTCCCAATGGTTCGATAACCACTAGACAACGTCTAGATGCTGACCAGAATTTCAAACAAGTACGTGCCCGTGACACGTATGACTCTTACAAAGTAAAACAAGAATAATGAATAAATTTTATAAGTACTTTCAGTTTGCCTACCTAGCATTTGCCATATTGTTTATAGTGAGCGGTATTTTAGAATACAGCAACAATGCAAATAGAGCCTATATGATGTTTGCGATGGCAGCAGTCGCTATCTTTATGTTCTTTTTCAAGCGTCATTTTAGTCGTAAATTTGAGAATAAAAAATAACCACTTATGATCGTTTCGATCGCCATTATTATTTCTATGCTTGTGCTTAGTGCATTCTTTTCAGGCATGGAAATAGCCTATGTCTCTTCAAATAAAATTCACATAGAATTAGAGAAACGTCAGGAAAACCTTATCGGCCGTGTGCTTAGCAATCTTACAGCACAGCCGTCTAAATATATCATCACTATGCTTATAGGTAACAGCATTGCGCTGGTTGTCTACGGCTTTGTTATGGGCGATTTACTGACTAGCGCATTGACAAATTTATTTCCATCACTAGGCGCTGGACTTCTTACCCAAACAGTCATTTCTACCATAATCATATTATTGACTGCCGAGTTTCTACCTAAAGTTTTCTTCCAAATTTATGCAAACGAGCTTCTTAAGTTTTTTGCAATTCCTGCTTACTTATTTTATCTCATATTTTGGCCTATATCCTGGTTTTGTATAAAAATATCTGACTTTTTTCTCAAAACCTTTTTCAAGACAGACGGCGACCAGATACAGCTTTCTTTTTCGAAACTAGAACTGGGTAATTACATTACCGAGCAAATGGAAAGTGCCCAAGAACACGAAGACCTAGACACAGAAATACAAATTTTTCAAAATGCATTAGACTTCGGTGAGGTTAAAGCACGCGAGGTTATGGTTCCAAGAATAGAACTCATAGCCATGAGAGAAGATGCAGATGTGCGTGAACTTAACAAAAAATTCATAAGCACAGGTCTTTCTAAAATACTCATTCACAACGACACCATAGACGACATTACCGGTTATGTGCATAGTTTTGACCTATTCACAAACCCTGAGAATATAAAAGCCATAAAAAGAAACGTTATAAACGTTCCTGAAACCATGCTAGCAAAAGATGTTCTCAATGTACTAATGAAACGCCGCAAGAGTGTTGCCATAGTGCTAGATGAGTATGGCGGCACCTCTGGCCTTATAACTATTGAGGATATTGTAGAAGAACTTTTTGGCGAGATAGAAGACGAACACGATTCAGACGAGCTCATCGATACACAGATAAACGAAAACGAATACAAGTTAAGTGCTCGTCTAGAAGTAGACACACTCAACGAAAAATACAAACTCGACCTTCCCGAAAGCGAAAACTATGAAACCCTAGGTGGCCTTATCGTTTTTGAGACCGAGGACATACCAGAAGAAGGCGATACTGTTGACATTGAGAACTATACGTTTACTATCCTTGAAACGTCCTACAATAAAATAGACCTAGTACATCTTAAGATAAAACCAGAGGAATAACTAATTCTAGAAAGGCTTTAACGAGTTCGCTTTCGCGAAAGCGGAATCTTTACAAACAACTGTGCACAAACAACCCTAGTTCCTTTAATTATTTAAGGGAATACCTTATTTTCGCCCACTATTAAAAACAAAATTAAATACGAAGATGGCGATACTATCAAAAATTAGATCAAAAGGGATTTTTCTAATTATCATTATTGCATTGGCACTTTTTGCCTTTATTGTAGGTGACCTCTTAAGACAGGGTTCTTTAACTGGCGGTGGTGCTGATACCGTAGGTGTTATAGGTGACAACGAGATTAAAAGAGAATCGTTTGCCAGACAAATACAAAACTTCATGCAGAATCGTCAAGGAATGACCGAAGCGCAAGCTGCAGAAGCTCTATGGAATCAAGAGATTAGAAACACCATTCTCAACGCGCAAGTAGATGCTGCTGGAATACAGGTGTCTGACGAAGCCGTAAGTAACTACATCAAAACAAGTTATGCGCAAGTTCCACAATTCCAAGACGATAACGGTAACTTTTCCGAAAGCAAACTATACGCGTTCATAGAAGACCTTAAAACAAATGACCCTGCAAGATACCAACTGTGGCAGCAAGATGTTGAAAATGCTGCAAATGCAGTAAAACAACAGCAATTCTTTACATTATTAAAGTCTGGACTTGTAGGAACTAACGCAAGTGGTGAGCAAGAATATCGTTTAGAAAATGACAATCGCAACTTTTCTTATGTAAACATACCATACTCTTCAATTCCTGACGATAAAGCGAGTGTTTCTAAAGACGAGATAAAAAAATACATTGAAAATCGTCCTGAACAATATCAAACAGTTGCACAACGTGACATTTCATTTGTTCTTTTTGAAGATAAAGCTTCAAACAGCGATAAGGATGCGTTGAAAGCAAGTGTTGAAAAACTGATGAACGACACAAAGGTGTTCAACAAGAATACTAACAATGATGAGTTACGTGTAGGTCTTAAGAACAGTACAGACCCAACTCGCTTTGCTAACGAAAATTCAGACATCGCAGGAAATACAAACTACGTTCCAGTAAGTTCATTATCTGACGGTGCACAAGGTCTTAATGATACAGAAATAGGTGCTGTTTATGGTCCTTATGAAGATGCAGGTTACTACAAAGCATCACGTGTACTAGACCGTAAGGTCGTTATGGACAGTATTAAAAACCGTCATATTCTTGTTGCTTATGCAGGTGCAGAACGTGCTAATCCAACAATTACCAGAAATAAAGAAGAAGCTAAGAAGGTTGCTGACAGCTTACTTGGCGTGATAGGACAAAACAAAGCCACATTTGACACGCAATTCACATACTTTACTGAAAATACAGATTTGGCCAAAGGTGAAGACATAGGATGGGTTGTAAACTCAGGTAATGCAAGTGGTTTTGCCCCTGGATTCACAAAGTTCCTTTTTGATAATTCTCAAGGTACTGTAGGTATTGCAGAGTCTAGTTTTGGTTACCACATCATAAGGATTGACGAGGCAAAAGCTCCAACAAATTCTCTTAAACTTGCTACTGTTGCTAAGAAAATTGAGGCTAGTAAAGCAACAGGAAAGCAATTATTCAACACAGTTCAAAAATTTGAGGCTGCAGTTGAAAAAGGGAAGTTTGACGAAGTTGCTAAGAAATATGAAGTAACGCCTACCCCAGTAACGTCTCTTAAGTCGTTAGACGAAACCCTACCAGGTTTAGGTCAAAACAGAGCGATTGTAAAATGGGCCTTTGACGAGGAAACAAGCCTTAACGACACCAAAAGATTTGAAGTTTCTAATGGTTATGTAGTAGCTAAAGTTACGAAGGTAAGTGAAGAAGGACTTATGAGTGTTGAAGAGGCAAGTGTTACCGTAACACCTATCCTACGCAACCAGAAGAAGGCTAAAATGATTATGGACAAAATCAAGTCTAAAGATTTACAGGCGATTGCAAGTGCAAACAATGTTTCTGTTCAAGAAGCTGCTGCTGTAAATTGTAAAAACCCAACAATCGCAGGTGCAGGAAACGAGCCTAGAGTTGTAGGTACTGCATTTGGTCTTAAACTAAACAAAACTTCCAAACCAGTTGCTGGTGAAACAGGAGTTTTTGTAGTGAAAACTACAGCGATACAAAACGCACCAGATATTAAGAACTATCAAGGTACTGCAAACGAGCTTGCAAGCCGTATTGCAAACCAGTCTACTTCCTTACTTATCGAGGCATTGAAGAAGAATATGGACATTAAAGATAATAGGTCGAAGTTTTACTAGACTGCTATTGCTTATCAATAAAAATGCCGCTCAATGAGCGGCATTCTTTGTTTATAGTAAATAGTTATAGCTGCTTAGTCATGATTGTAGTATCACCTCATCCCATCTCAAGACCACATCATAACCATGTGATTTGAAATAAGCTGGCGCATCACTGCCCACAGCAAGGATAAAATCACCGCCCCAGCCACCTAGGCTCTTAAGAACTCCATTGAAGTCTGGGAAACTACGCTGTATAGGTTCTAAGGATATTAAATCTGCGATGATAGATTCATGTCTTGTGAGCAAACTTTTGAACTGTTCAAAATTTGTTGCTGACTTTAACAATGCTTCTGGCATTGCAGATAGTTCTTCTACAACAGTTGCGGTTAGCAAGGACTTGTCAAATCTAGCGATTGATTCCCTACTGTTTTGCTTGCGGTTGAGATACACAAAAAAAAGCTGGTCTGAGAAAGAAGGCTTAAAGTCTACGAAGTTGACAATAGGCTTTAAAGCGTCGAAGGTATAGATTATGGGCATGTGAGCCGTAGCACAAGCGATATCATAACCACTACCGCCAAAACAGGCAAACTGCAACGCATATGAATCACATTCCAACCACGCAGCTACCATCGCAATGAGCGTAGAACTGGTTCCCATACCAAATGCTCTATGGAAGTCGAGTGTGGTTATCACGTCATAACCACAATTAAAATGATTATTACCACTTAGAGACAAACCAGTTTTAAGAATTTGTTTCAATTTTGTGGTTACTGCACAATCCTTAGGTACGCTTTCTAAATTTGTGGAAAAGGTGCTTTCGAACCAAATGCTTCCATCTGCATCGTGACTTTTCCAGTTTATAGTAGCATCCTCACGCGGTGTAACGCTCATTTGCTGACCTAAACGCAGCGGTATCGCAAGTCCAGGAACTCCTGCGAGTATCGCATATTCTCCAGTAATGAGAAACTTACCGTGGGCGCTGTATGTAGTTTGATTATTAGTCACGCTTATTATTTGTTACGCTGGGCCGCAAGTGATTCCTTTAAGCTGGCAAAGCTAGGTGTCTTATTTGCAAACTCTTTTTTAAGGGCTTCTTTTTCAGTCGGGTTTGCTCCTATTTGTTCCAGCATATTATTAATATGCATTTTCATGTGTCCAGCTTGAATTCCGGTTGTCACCAGCGAATGAATTGCGGCAAAGTTTTGAGCTAGACCAGCTACTGCGGTTATTTTCATCAAATCGGCTGCAGTGGGATTTCCTAAAAGCTCCATTGCAATCTTAGAAAGTGGATGCAGTGATGTCATGCCACCAACAGTCCCTAAAGCCAATGGGAATGTTGCTTCAAAAACAAAGTCGCCATCTTCTACCCTAGCCTGTGTTAGACTGCGGTACTGACCGTCGCGCGCGGCATAAGCATGTACGCCAGCTTCAACAGCTCTAAAATCATTTCCTGTAGCCAGCACAACTGCATCTATACCGTTCATAATTCCTTTGTTATGAGTAACTGCGCGATATGGCTCTACCGTTGCAATTTGAATTGCCTGCACAAACTTACGAGCAAAATCGGCTCCAGAGACTCCATTTATGGTTCCTATCTCGTCTACAGGACAGGAGACTTGTACGTGAACGGTACAATCTGGAACATAATTGCTTAAAATACTCATTACAACCTCTGGCTGCGTATTTTCAAAACCCGGATAATTTTGTGCCAGCGATCTAAACGTAGTCGCGAGTTGTTCTAGCGTTGTATTTATAAAATTTGCTCCCATGGCATCCCGCGTTTCAAAAGTTGCGTGAAGCTGGTAATAACCTGCCATCGCACTGGTTTTGTCTACCAGCTCCAAGCTTTGGATACCGCCGCCACGTTTCTCCATACTAGCATTTATGGAGTCTAGGGATTGTAGTAATTCCGCTTTCGCGAAAGCGAAAAAATCAACCATCACCTCACTCGCACCAGCATACGTAATATGAACTTGCCCTGACTTAAGGGTTCCCAGAACTGTTGCTTTAAAGCCTCCGCGATCTAACCAAAATTTAGCTGCTTTACTTGCCGCTGCAACGACTGACGACTCTTCAACCGCCATAGGAATGGCATATAGGGTGTCGTTTATTAAAAAATTAGGAGCGATTCCAAAGGGCACATAATAATTTGAAACTGTATTTTCACTAAAACCATCGTGCAGGTCTTGTAACTGCTCGTATTTGCTCCAGTATTGTTCCAGTACCAGTCCAGAACTTATGTTGCCATTAAAGTACGTCGCTACAAGCCAGTCTACTTTTTCTTGTTTGGATAGTTTAGAGAAACCGGTGATAGGTGTGATCATGCATTCAAATTTGAAGCACAAAGATACACGCTAGGGCTAGAGAAGTCACAATTTTAGGGAAGGTTGCAAATTATTTTATGATATCATGACACTGTAAATTGATGGTTTCTTAATTAACGATTATCTTAGCCCTTATTAAACCTCATTATGATAAAACAAATCGTTTGTACCATAGCGTTTATAGCGCTTTCAGTACAACTTACCGCGCAGCAAAGTATCACCGTTGAAGACATTTACACAGGTGCATTTAGAACAGAAGGACTGCAGTCGCTTAACTCTCTCAAAAACGGAACGGAATACTTAGTTCTGAACTACAATCGCAATCGCACACAAACCCTAGATACCTATAGTTATTTAACAGGTGAAAAAACGGGAACACTAGTAAGCAGTGAAGACGTGGAGATGCCTATCCAAAATTACATACTCAGTAAAGATGAGCAACAAGTCATGCTCATTTCAGAAAGTACGGCCATTTTTAGACGTAGTTCTTACGACGTGGTCCATGTGTACGATTTAAAGACTAAAAAACTTACCGCAGTTGCAGACAAGGCCGTGCGCAGCCCACAATTATCGCCAGACGGCACTATGGTTGCCTATGTTTTTGAAAACAATATTTATATAAAAAACCTAGTTAGTGGCGCTACTACACAGGCAACGACTGACGGTATCGTGAACAAACTCATTAATGGTGTTACAGACTGGGTTTACGAAGAAGAATTTGCATTTGTAGACGCCTTTGCCTGGAGCCCAGACAGTAAGAACATAGCTTTTATGTCTTTTGACGAGAGCGCAGTGCCTGAATTTTCTATGGATGTTTACGGAGACGGCCTTTACCAGTCGCCTTATGTGTTTAAATATCCGAAAGCAGGAGAAAAGAATGCGGTAGTAGGTTTGCATGTGTATGATTTGCTTTCGCGAAAGCGTAAAGAGATAAACCTCAACCGTAACGAAGAATTCTATATTGCTAGAATGGCATATGCACCTAGTGGCAAACTTGCTGTTCAAGTGCTGAACAGACACCAAAATGTATTAGACTTCTATTACGTAGACGGAAGCGGTAAGGCTAGTATTGCCTTTACAGAGAAGGATAAGGCCTATGTTGATGTTACAGACGACCTTACTTTCCTAGACGACGGCAGTTTTCTATGGACCAGCGAGAAGTCAAATTATAGACATATCTATTTATATGATGCAAACGGCAAAGAGAAAAAGCAACTCACTAGCGGCAACTGGGACGTAACCGCTTATTACGGTTATGACGCTAAGAACAAAACCATTTATTATCAAAGCACAGAGGACGGGAGCATTAACCGCAGCGTCTATGCCATAGGTTTAAACGGTAAGAAGAAAACAAAATTAGCAGCCGCGGCGGGAACTAATAGTGCCTCTTTTAGCCAAAACTTCACGTATTTCATCAATACCTTTTCTAGCGCAACAGAGCCACCGGTTTACACGCTACACAATGCAAAAGATGGTAAAAAAATACGCGAGATAAAAAACAACAAGCAACTGGAGCAAGAACTAGGAAACTACGAACTCGCTAAAAAGGAATTTTCTACCATTAACATTAACGGTAATGATTTAAATATGTGGATGATGAAGCCTGCAAATTTTGACCCAGCAAATAAATATCCAGTATTGATGTTTCAATACAGTGGTCCAGGTTCCCAGCAAGTTACAAATAGCTGGTACGGTGCAAATGATTACTGGCACAGTATGCTTGCAAATAAAGGGTACATTATTGTTTGTGTAGATGGTCGCGGGACAGGATTCAAGGGTGCCGACTTTAAAAAAGTAACTCAAAACGAACTCGGGAAATACGAGGTTGAAGACCAAATTGCTGCTGCGAAAAAACTAGGTGCAATGGATTACGTAGACGCTAGCCGTATAGGAATATGGGGCTGGTCTTATGGTGGTTTTATGAGTTCAAACTGTATTTTACAGGGTAACGATACTTTTAGTACTGCCATTGCCGTTGCACCGGTTACTTCTTGGAGATTTTATGACAGTATCTATACAGAACGTTACATGACCACACCACAAGAAAACGCAAGTGGCTATGACGAGAACAGCCCGATGAGCCATGTAAACAAATTAAAAGGAAAGTACTTGCTTGTCCACGGTAGTGCAGATGATAACGTGCATGTTCAAAACACCATGAGAATGGTAGAGGCGCTCGTACAAGCAAATAAGCAGTTTGACTGGGCGATTTATCCGGATAAAAATCATGGTATCTATGGCGGTAATACGCGCATTCATCTATACAACAAGATGACAGACTTTATTTTAAACAACCTTTAATCAACAACTAACTAAAAATAATTTTCATGGAGTATAAATTTGGTGGTTCATTAACGAACCAAAAGACTGTTTTAGGACATCCGTCGGGGCTTTTTGTTCTTTTCTTTACAGAGATGTGGGAACGCTTTTCGTACTACGGTATGCGAGCCTTACTAGTACTATTCTTAATTTCTTCTCTTGCTGATGAAGGTTGGGCATGGAGTCGTGCAGATGCCGCAGTGCTATACGGGTGGTATACAGGATTAGTTTATATAACACCTATTTTCGGTGGTTTAATCGCTGATAAATTAATCGGTTATCGAAAAGCTATCGTATTAGGAGCGCTGTTAATGACTCTAGGTCATGCATCTATGGCTTTAGAAGGGGTAACTGGCGTATTCTTCTATGCAGGTTTATTTTTATTAATTATAGGTAACGGATTATTCAAACCAAATATTTCTTCTATCGTAGGTCAGTTATATAAATCTCAAGGAAAAGAGAAAGATGCGGGTTATACCATTTTCTATATGGGAATTAATGCAGGCGCATTTTTGGGGATTATGTTATGTGGTTACATAGGTGAATCACCAGATTGGGGTTGGCATTATGGATTTGGACTAGCAGGAATTTTTATGTTTTTCGGTATGTTACAGTTTCACTTTGCTCAAAAGATTTTTGGACGCATAGGGCTTCAACCGAATGCGGTAGTTGAATTTGATGATGCAGTTGAAGATGTAATGGAAGATGTAAAAGAAGATTTTGGCGATTTTGCAGCTGAGGCAGAAAAATCTAAGGTTACCAGAGACAGATTACTTGTTATAGGAATATTTGCATTCTTCACGATTTTCTTTTGGTGGGCTTTTGAACAAGCAGGTAGCTCTATGACCATATTTGCAGATTCTTATACAGATAGAGTATTGTCAGGAGGTAGTGCTTCATTCTTTAAAATTGCTAATACTTTTTTAACTATTGTTCCATTGTTCATTATAACCTATGTGCTTGGAATGTTATTTAAACAGACTTACAGCAAATATGGGCTGGCAAACATTTTACTAGGAACGAGTTTTCTTATAATATGGATTATTGTTATTTATATGCTCGTAAAGCAATTTAATGACCCTAGACCTGAGGTACCAGCTTCATGGTTTGGAATTCTTAACAGCTTTTTTATTATTGCGTTTGCTCCATTATTTTCAAAAATATGGGAAAGTAAATACAACCCTTCTGGACCGGTGAAATTTGCAATAGGTCTTATTTTGTTAGGACTAGGTTTTGGGATTTTAGCATACGGATCTATGGGAATACCACAAGGAGCTAAAACAGCATCGGTAAGTATGATTTTCTTAATACTTGCTTACTTATTGCATACTCTAGGTGAGCTGTGCGTGTCGCCAGTAGGTCTTTCATACGTGAGTAAACTTGCCCCATTGAAATTAGTCGGGATGATGTTTGGAATATGGTTCGTTGCTAACTTCTTCGCAAATCTTTTTGCTGGAATCACAGCTAGTTATCTAGATCCGATTGTAGATAATTACGGCATGTCAACGTTCTTCTTGATTTTCACTGCTATACCGATTGCTGCAGGTCTTGTTATGATTGCCATTAACAAGTACATGATTAATAAAATGCACGGCATTAGATAATAAACACATTATCGAAAACAATAGAAAAACGCACCACTTTGGTGCGTTTTTTGATATTTTTGAAACTCAAACATTCTTATGAAAACAGCTTTAGTTCTTATTACACTTTTTATAACGTCAATCGCAGCTGCACAGGTGAACTGGATGACAATGGATGAGGCACTTGCTGCACAGCAAAAAGAACCGCGTAAAATTTTATTAAAGTCCTATACTGAGTGGTGTCCTAATTGTAAGTGGATGGATAAGTATTCGTTTTCAAAACCAGATATTGCTGCATACATCAACAAAAATTATTACCCAGTAGCTTTTGATGCTGAGGGAACAGAGATTGTTCATTACAAAGGTGCGACGTATGATAATCCACTAAAAAAGAATAACAAGCGCGCGGCGCATGAGTTTGCAAGTTTCATGCGAATTTATGAATATCCTACGCTCGTATTTTTTGACGAGAAAGGTGTCATTATCAATCCAGTTCCAGGAAAGCTCGATGCAAAAAAACTAGAGATTTATATCACTATGCTAAAGGACGAGACCTACAAAGGCATTAATACAGGAGCAAAGTGGGCAGCTTACCAGAAGAATTTTAAGTATAAATTACAAGGCTAAGATTATTGCCTATTCCCTATTCCCTATTGCAAAATAAAATTTCTCGTGTATGGAACCTAGGTAATCACTTCAATTTAGTGACAATCTGTTTTAGGTATTTTCTATAGTCTGAAGTCATGAGTCTTAAAGTAAAGTCAAAAATAAGTTACCTACCTACCGTAATAGCACCACCCTCATACGTATCAAAAAATGGGATGCCGCGTTGTAGACAAGTCTTCTTCCACATCGAGATAGACTGTTTGAAGTTAGAACCATCCGCTATGATTTTTTGGGGTTCTAGGTTGTCTATTAATCGTTCAAGGTTCAATTGTGGTGAATGAGATAACAGCACCGTCACATTCTTATAATTAGTGTCATAAAATCCATCCTTTCCTATAATAAGCAACGTATTGCCGCGCCATTGTATAAGGTTTCTTAAGGTATCCAACTTAACTTTTTTATCTCTGAACAATGTGCTGGATAGTAATCGCTCTTTACTTTTTGCAATACCTTCTTTATCCATAACATGTAGGTCGGTAAGTAATATCGCATTTTTGTTTTCAATAACAGTAACTGCTGTTCCTACGTTTTGATGCATGACGGTAAGCATACCATCTTGTGATTGTTGTTTTAGCCCGTTTAAACAAAGTAGCACTGTAGTCAGGAAAATAGCTATATGCAATCCGTAATTGGGTCTTATCAACTGGACACGTTCTAGCCTGCTCTTGCGCACCACTTTAGAGAAAAACAATACAAAGCTCAACAAAATACCATAAATAAGAATAAGCTCTGTAAATGTGAGATAGACGTCAGTAATAATAAAATCACGAGCATTACTTATCCACGATATCGCATCTATATAGAACTCAAATACAAGGTTGAGCAATTGCGCAAGCCAGTTGTTTGAAAAACCTGCTAAAACCAGACCTAAAAACAATAAGCAAGCTCCTAAAATGAGCGGCATAGCAGGAAGTAACAATAAATTCCCCAGTAAAAACAATCCCGGAAACTGATGGAAGTAGAATAAGCTTATAGGAGCTACACCTATTTGCGCAGCAAGTGTCACGGTAAATACATTCCACATATATTTTAAAGCCCATTGTTTAGGTCGCCATAAACTGCTTAAAATGGGCTGGATAATGACAATAGCGATAACGGCAACATAACTCAACTGAAACCCTACCTGAAAGAGTAATTTAGGATTTACCACAAGCAGCACAAATGCAGACAAAGCAAGACTGTGCAAAACACTCGTACTCCTATTAATATTCATTCCTACCGCTACAAAAGAAAACATAGTCACCGCTCTCATAATAGATGGCGATAAACCGGTTAGAACACCAAACATCCATAAGAGAATAACCAGCAAGGTGGACTGTATGAACCGACCATGTTTAAAACGGTGCATCCAGCTTGTCATAAAACGAAGTATCAATAAAATAATACCTACGTGTAAGCCACTTAAAGCGAGAACGTGAATAACACCAGCATCTCTAAAACTATTGCTTATCGCCGGGTCTAAATTTTCTCTGTTTCCCAAGAGCAATGCCTCTACAAAAGCACGAGGCTGAT
>JANQTO010000303.1 GCA_030731685.1 Nonlabens sp. | reverse complement strand
GACGAGTCCGCCGTCGGCCCATTGTGACATACCGCGTGTGTTTGTAATTTCAACACATTCTATGGCGTCTATATAAATACCCAAATACCATTCATCTACTAGTGATGGGTCTGTCATGGTGAGTAGTGCGTAGTTACCAGTAATCATTAAACGTTGAATATGGTGCGCATAAGCATTGTCTAGGGAATTGTTAATGGCGTTGCTCAAACAGTTCATTTTGGTATCGCCAGTCCAGTAGAAATCTGGTAGGGAGTTTTTGTTTTCTAGTTTATTTTTCAGTTGGTAATCTGGCATTTCATTCCAGTAAATTCCGCGCATAAATTCACGCCACCCTAGTATTTGCCTTACAAAACCTTCTACTTGTGTGAGGTCTGTGGCTTGTTCGCTTTCGCGAAAGCGTAATAAAACAGCATCTATCACCTCACGAGGACTCAATATTTTACTATTCATGGCAAAACTCAACCTACTATGGTAAAGAAAAACCTGGTCTGTGTGCATGGCATCCTGATAATCTCCAAAATGCGGCAACAAATGCTCACAAAAATAATCTAGTGATTCGAGGCACTCGGCCCGTGTTGTAGGCCAGTGCAACTCATTGTTTGCAATGCGACCTATGGTTTTTACGCCGTGTTTTTCGAGCATATCTACAATGTCGCTGGCATCTTTGGTAAATAATATCTCTTGTGGTATCGTGGTGTCGCCGTTCCATTTGTTGCGATTGCTATGGTCGTAGTTCCACTTGCCTCCTTCAGGTTCACCGTCTTTATCTATGAGAATATCGTGCTCTTTTCTCATATCCCGATAAAAATACTCCATGGTCCAGCGTTTTTTGCCTTTGAAGAATGTAGCCACATCTTTACGTTTAGTAAAAAAATGCTCTGTATCGAACCCTTGCCATGCTATGTCTAAACCATTGCAAAATTGTTTCAACTGCTCGTCAAGCCTGTACTCGTCAGGTGCGAGGTATTCAAATTTTTTAATGTTGTGTTCTTGAATAAGCTTTTCTAAATTCTTTACTAAGTCGTGGGTGTTTGCCTCGTTGTCTAGTTGATAATAGACCGATGTATGATTATTGTTTTCTAACCACTCGTGAAAGCTACGCATAGCCATAAAAAAAGCGGCAACCTTTTGAATGTGGTGCGTGACGTAGTCGGTTTCCTGGCGCATTTCGGCCATGAAGTAGATAATGTCTTTATCGTGTTCTTGAAACCAACTGTGTTGCTGGTTAAGCTGGTCGCCTAGGATGAGTCTGAGTGTTTTCATAACGTAGTTTTTGGTAGTGTTTTTAAATGCGTGGATTCTTAAAACAACCCATCTTGTAGCCAGAGCCTTTGAAACTTCCCGTCGCCGTCGTAGTTTTTTGCCTGTAGTTGTATATTAAAAGTTCTGTTTCTAGGGTCGTTACCTACGCCGCTGTTGTACATCCAGTTACCATAATTAGAATGCACGTCATAGTCTATGAGTATGTGTTCAAAGTAAGCTGCACCTATGCGCCAGTCTTGTTCTTTGTGCAAGGACCAGTAACTGGCTACGTTTTGCCGACATCGATTGCTCATCCAGCCGGTAGCGGCTAGTTCTTTCATATTTGCATTTACAAAAGGTTCATGAGTTTCACCGTTGGTCCACTTTTCGAGCTCGCGCTGGCTACTTTTCCATTCATAATCCTTTTCTAGGATACCACCGATTTTAAACAGTGAGGCGCCATGTTTCAGCGATACGTATTTGAAGAAATCTCGCCATATGAGTTCAAAAATCATCCAGTAGGTATCTTGGTTTGCTACGACTTCTTTCTCAAATCGTTTTACTTCCCAATAAATTTGTCTGGCACTTATGCTGCCGTTTGCTAGCCAAGCGCTTAACTTACTGCTGTAGTCCGTTCCTATGAGACCGTTGCGTGTTTTTTTATAGTATTGTAGTTTTTTAGTTCTAAAAAAATAACCCTGTATGCGTTCCATTGCTGCATCTTCACCACCTTTCCATGGAAACGCTGTACGAGAGTCAACTTTTATGGGTTGAAGTCCTAAATCTTTTAGTGTAGGTATAGTTGTAGTTATAGTTTCTGGAAGTTCTTGTTTGTAGCCTTCTATGGATACTAATGAACGCACGCTGCTTTCTTTTTCCAGTTTTTTTCTAAACTCGGTGAAGACACGTGGAATTTGTTGCCAGCTTGCAAAAGGCACATCGTCTGGATGGAACAGGAACTGCTCGTAAAAACGGTGTCCTTTAGGTTTGCTAGGTAGTTTGTCTAGAGCATGGCCTAGCTTTTCTTCTTGCGCATGTTCATCACGTGTCCACTCGTGTTGTAGGTAAATGTTTTCAATACTGTGTTTTTCAACCAACTCTGGAATTATCGTATGCGGTGCACCATGAAAAACGAGTAGCGGGATGCCTTGCTTTAGGAGGTTTTCCCGCAGGTTTGTCACGCTCTCAATAATGAATTGCGCTCGGTAAGGACCTGTTTTTGTAAATGGAAGTTCTATGCCCAGCGAGCTATCCCATGCGCTGTCCTCGTAAAATGCAGGGTCAAAAAAGTACACGCCTATCACGCCGTCTCCTTGCTCACAAGCGGCTTTTAGCACTTCATTATCATTTACGCGTAAATCATTTCTAAACCATACTAGATTCATATTCTTTGTTTTTTAAATGGACATTCTAGATTCCTAATTAATGGATTTTTTCTCCAATTCTAATTTCTCAGGGACAGACTTAAGTCTACCCCTTGGAAAAGTTTGTTTAAAGTCGGTCGTAAGGTTGTCAACTAGTAAATCTTCAAATGAAAAACTACTTCCTACCAGCACAACCTTTGCTGCAATAAATAACATGTTCCCAATTCTTTTCCCACTTCTTACGCCATGTAAAATCGCGTTTGCAGGTGGGACAGGTTTTGGTATCTAGTCCATGCGGGTTTCTTAATTTACTCATGGGTTACCTTATTTGTCTATGGCTATTTCGCTGAGTTCTTTGTCCACTTGCGCATAGCTCAATCTTTTGTGCGTTTGACCAGTGGCATAGCCGTCCAGACCATTTATAGTCGCAGTTCCAGCTTCTTCAAGATGTAACCAGCCATCTTCTTTTAAGATGCCGTCTTTGAGAAATATGTCGGTAATGCGGCATATGACCAGAATACAATTATTTTCCTTTAATAAATATTCGTTTTCGTAAGTTGCTGCGACCTGTATGTTTGCCTCTTTAACAAAAGGTGCATAAAAACCATCGCGGTGCAGCGCTGGTATTCCTAGGTTATCAAACTCTGAAATTCCTGGGTCATACTTCGCGCTGGACTGGTGACCTCTGTCCACGAGGTTCATATTCAAATGATTAAGCGTGATG
>JANQTO010000302.1:1781-3380 GCA_030731685.1 Nonlabens sp. | reverse complement strand
TGACTTTAAAAGTTTTTACCTGGCACTAATCAAATGGTTGATTTGTTCCCACTGGTGCTCTTTGAACGTTGATTACCTCGTTTGAGGAGTTGACTACAAAAGCTACTATTTCCATATTGGCAGTATTTACACCAGCCGGAACGGCGACTGAAAGTGTTGCTGAGTACTCACCACCACCTACAGAGGAAGCGTCTGGAATAACATCTCCAAAAATATCTGTAAAATTTGCTCTAAGTATCTCGTTATGCTCAAAATTTGAGATAGGGTTTAAACCACCATAATTAGAAGTTGCGTTTGCCTGGCTAGCTATTCTTCCATTTTCCAAAAGTACTGCGACTAGTTTGGTTCCTGTTTGGTCTAAATCAAAACCAACCTTTATAGATGCGCTAACTGTTGAACCAGATAAAGAAGAGTTAATAGCGAGTCCTAGTGGCCTAACAGTATTTAGGAGAGCACGTGGCTGGTTAAGATTCATAGAATTATTGGAACTGGCATTCCACTCAACATCTCTATTTAAAATACCAGTAGGAAAACCGGCTACACCGAAACGCTGTCTCATTTGAGCCTCAAGAGGAAAAGCAAAGCTTGAGCCATTATGTATGGCTATAGCTATCATTCTATCGCCATCGGCTCCGGCATGTAAGTCCTGAATACTTTTAGACATGCGAGGACACCATATGCACCAAGTACCTGTATAGTCTTCAATTAACATTTTTGTAGTAAAACTTGGGGCAATTACCGTTACTACAACAGTGTTCGAGGTTTCAGTTCCTAAGGTTGCTGTTGCTGACTTTGCACCTACTCCAGAAAGTAAGGCTATTCCGTTAGATGCCACTTGCCCATCCACCGTAACAACTGCAGAGCTAGTTACGTTTGCTCCAGCCGCATCTCTGACAATATAACTTACTAGCGTATTATCATATACTCTTGACTTGTCTACTGTTAATGTTAAGGCGCTAGTTCCTGGACTACCACCTGTATCTCCGCCATCGTCCGTTGAATTAGAGCTACAAGAAGCTACTCCTACCGCTAGGAAAAGCATAAATAATTTAAAAAAGGTCGTTTTTTTCATGATTGTAATGTTTAACAAATAATTAAGGATTTTCAAATATATCTTATTATGCACATTATACAAGAGCGAAACGCAATTAATTACTTGAAAATCAAAAAGTAATGCAGCTGTCTAATTATTTGGCATGATAATTCCTTAAAATCCGTTATCATTGTAACCTAAAATACTTTTTAACTATGAAATATGTAGTACTCATTCTTGCTATTGTAAATTTCAGCTTTTCAAGCGCACAGACAGAATTACCAAATATTACCCTTAAAGACCTCAACGGAAAAGAGGTCTCTCTTGCCGCATTAAGTAAAGACAAGACCATTGTGGTTTCCTTATGGGCTACCTGGTGTGTGCCTTGCATTAGAGAATTAGACGCCATTGCAGACGAATACGACTCGCTGAAAAAAGAAATGAATTTTGAGCTCGTTGCTATTTCTGTAGATGATGCCCGTTCAACCCGACGTGTTAAGCCTGCTGTTATGGGCAAAGGATGGGACTATCAAGTGTTGCTGGATACAAACAACCAGGTTAGACGT
>JANQTO010000302.1:0-1723 GCA_030731685.1 Nonlabens sp. | reverse complement strand
ATGATAGCAACGTACGTTGTAGCCCAAGAAAATACAGGTACGTTTGCTGGTGGATTTGAGTCAAATTCACAATGGTATCAAGACGACGAAGGTTTAAATTTTGTAGCCCCTCAAGATCAGTTTAGAGCAAACAATTATTTATCCTTGCGTTATACCTACGATAAATTTACTGCAGGAATGCAGTATGAGGTTTATGCCCCTAACCCATTGCTAGGATACTTCCCGGGTTTTAAGGGCAACGATATTGCCACCTTTTTTGTAAATTTTCAACACAAAGGTTTGGATATTACAGCTGGTAACTTTTTTGACCAATTTGGAAGTGGTCTTGCATTTAGATCATGGGAAGACAGACAACTAGGTGTAGATAATTCTATAAGAGGTGTACGTGTTAAATACGATTTTACAGATTATTTGAATGCAACTGCTTTTACTGGTAACCAACGCGCTGGGTTTGAATTGTCTGAAGGTACAGTTACAGGTGTTAATACAGAGCTTAATATAGGAACCGCTCTAGAATTAGAAACAGGAATTGACCTAGGCGCTAGTTATGTACAACGTTATCAAGAGTCTACAAGTGCAGATATTAATTTCCCAGCGACTGTTGGCATGTACAGCGCTCGGGTTGATTTTAACTTCTCTTCTTTTTTTGTAGGTGGTGAATATGTGTATAAAGAGCAAGATGCTTATGTTAATAACCGACAAGTTTTTGTAGGTAACTATCAAGATGGCCGTGCAGTACTTATCAATACAGGATATGCCACTAAAGGTCTAGGAATCAATGCTACAGTTAGGGCCATAGAAAACATGACCTTTTTCTCAGACCGTGAACAAAATGGAAACACCTTTTTGCAACAAACCATAAATTATGTGCCAGGTTATACAAAGCAACAAGATTATGCGGTAACTAATATTTATGTTTATGCACCACAGGCCGCAGTGGTGCCTGGCGAAAATAAAGCTGGAGAAATAGGTGGGCAAATAGACCTATACTATACCGCAGATAAAGGTTCGTTTTTAGGCGGTAAAAGAGGTATTAAATTTGAATTAAATTATGCTAACTGGAGTGGATTAGACGCCAGCTTTGACGTGCCCAATAATAGATACACTACCTCACTATTGTCACGAGGTGAAAAGTATTTTGAAGAATACAGTATTGCTGTTAAAAAAAGTTTTACAGACAACTTCTCAGCCATTTTTACAGGAGTACGCACTGAATACAATGGACTCATTATAGAAGGTAAAGACTTTTTTCTAAAAGGAAATTCATTTATCGTGGACGCCCAATATAAACTTAATGATGGCCGCAGCGTGCGAATAGATTTGCAGCATTTAGATGCCGACGCTGACCGCGGCAACTGGGCAGCAACAACCCTTGAATACAGCTTCTCACCATTTTTATCGGTATATGCAACAGACCTATATAATTATGAAGAAACTAACAGACACTATTTTTCACTAGGTGGTAGTTATACACGTGGTCGCTCTAGGGTGGCATTAAATTATGGACGCCAGCGAGGTGGATTAATTTGTGTAGGTGGTATTTGTAGATTTGTGCCGGAAAATACGGGGCTAACTTTAAACCTTTCGACAAATTTCTAAGAAAAACTTTATTCAAGCAAGTTTATAAAAAAGACCTCGATTGAGGTCTTTTTTATGATTTAAAGCGGCAGGTGAACCACTTTTGTTGTCTCAAAAAACGGTTCTTCAAAAACTTCATCAAGTT
>JANQTO010000301.1 GCA_030731685.1 Nonlabens sp. | reverse complement strand
GACAGTCAGTCAATTCCAAGATGTCGTACTTTAACCTGACCATAGAATTAAAAGCCATGAACTCAAAAAACAGAATTCATCAAATTAGTGAAACCAGCCTAATAACGTAAATTACTTTTCTCAATTTTTCTATGAGCACAGGTTCAATAACACCTTAAGAAATATAAGTCTCCAACAAAGCAGCATGCGCAGCAACTACCGTGCATTCATTTACACAAGCTGGTAACAACAGGCTCTCGCCCATTTTGATGTTATAAGTCACTTCATCATACCTAAAACTAGCAGCACCTTCTACACACATGTAAATGACAAAGGAATCTTTATCGCTATGGTCTGTGTTTAAGATACCGTCCAGCTGTATGAAATTTGTGGTGAAATATGGAGAGTCCACCATCGCGTTCACCTCGTTGACCTTTTTTTCATAATCTGTATGATACTTATCGTGCAGCTCATAATCTATAGCGTCCATCGCTAGGTCCACATGCAACTCACGCGTTTTGCCAGTGCTGGTATCTACACGGTCATAGTCATAAATACGATACGTCACATCGCTTGATTGCTGTATTTCGGCAAGGAGCACGCCGGCACCTATGGCGTGAACTCTGCCGGTAGGTATATAAAATGTATCGCCTTCTTTCACCCTAATATCGTTCAGTGTGCTGGCAAATGTCTTGTTTTCAATGTGTTTCTTGTAACTAGCGCCGTCGAGTTGCTGGTTAAAACCTACGACTATTTCGGCACCTGGGTCTGCTTGCATGATGTACCACATTTCGTTTTTACCAAAGGAATTATGGCGTTCTCTTGCCAGTTCATCACTGGGATGTACCTGTATAGAAAGTGGTGTTCTCGCATCTATGTATTTAATGAGTAGTGGAAATTCCCTACCAAATCGCTCCATGACACGCTTGCCCAAAAACTCTTCTTTAAAAGTGGCAATGAGCTGGTTAATGGTTTGACCTTGCAACGCACCATGGCCTACCTGAGTCTCGCTACCGTCTACCGCACTTATTTCCCAAGATTCTCCCATGGACGTACCATCATATGACTTATCGAGCACGGTTTTCAACTTCTCGCCTGCCCACATGCGGTAGTGCATGATAGGTTCAAATTTTAGTGGATATAATTTCATATTGTAAAAATAACAAACTCAATAGATTATATGTAGTAGCGGTTTTAAATATAAAATATTGGGTTGTATTTAGTTCGCTTTCGCGAAAGCGTAATCCATAAAATCCCTACCTTTATCATGCTATGAAGAATGCCTCACTTGATATACAAATCAAGACTTTACCGCTTGCACCAGGCGTGTACCTATATTATGATAAAAATGACCGACTGCTTTATGTAGGTAAGGCAAAACAGCTCAAAAAACGGGTCTCGTCTTACTTTACAAAGAAGAATGACAGCTATCGTATTGCAACGATGGTGAAGAAAATCCATCGCATCGAACACATCGTCGTACAAACCGAAACAGATGCGCTGCTACTGGAAAACAGTCTTATAAAATCACGGTCACCTAAGTACAACATCATGTTGCGCGATGATAAAACCTACCCGTGGCTCATGATTAAGAACGAGCGATTCCCTAGGGTTTTTCTCACGCGTAATAAAATAAAAGATGGTAGCGAGTATTATGGCCCGTATGCTAGTGTAAAAACAGTGCGGTCGCTGCTAGATTTGATTAAAATGCTGTACCCGTTACGTACCTGTAAATATGATTTATCGCAAGAAAAAATTGATGCTGGAAAGTACAAGCTCTGCTTAGAATATCACTTAGGAAACTGCAAAGGCCCATGTGTTGGACTGGTTCAAGAACTGCGTTACAACCGCAACATCGATGCGATACGTAAAATAATCAAGGGCGATTTTAAAGAAGCTGTTGCTTATTTTAAAGAACTCATGCAGGAACATGCCGAAAATCTGGAGTTTGAAGAGGCGCAACATATTAAGGAACGTCTTGATATTCTTGAAAACTATCAAGCAAAATCTACGATTATCAATCCGTCGATTTCAAATGTAGACGTGTTTTCCATTATCAGTGATGAAGGTGCTGGCTACGTAAATTATTTCCAGATCAATCATGGCGCAATTACCAGGTCGTTTACGATGGAACTCAAAAAACAGCTAGAAGAAACTGATAAGGAGCTACTGGAACTAGCCATAGTAGAAATACGTAACCGTTTCCAGTCTGAATCTAAAGAGATTTACGTACCGTTTGAAGTAGAGCTGGGCGAAGGTCTTAAAATAGTAGTACCACAAGTAGGTGATAAAAAACGGATTGTTGAACTCTCTGAACGCAATGCAAAATACTATCGTCAAGAACAATTTAAAACGATTAAGATTGTAGACCCAGACAGACACGTGAACAGGCTCATGGCACAAATGAAAGCCGACTTGCGACTGGACGAGGAGCCTAGACATATGGAGTGTTTTGACAACTCTAACATACAGGGAACAAATCCTGTTGCTGCATGCGTAGTTTTTAAAAACGGTAAACCCAGCAAAAGTGACTACAGACATTTCAATATAAAAACAGTGGACGGTCCAGACGACTTTGCCAGTATGGAAGAAGTCGTACATCGCCGCTACAAGCGCCTGCTAGAAGAAGACCAGCCTCTACCCCAACTTATTATCGTAGATGGTGGTAAAGGCCAGTTGTCTAGCGGTGTAAAAGCATTAGAACGATTGGGACTGCGAGGAAAGGTTCCCATTATAGGCATCGCCAAAAGACTGGAAGAATTATTTTATCCTAATGACCCAGTACCATTATACCTAGATAAGCGTTCCGAAAGCCTCAAAGTGATACAACAAATGCGTAATGAGGCACACCGTTTCGGTATCACGCATCACCGCAACAAGCGCAGTAAAGGTGCGATAGAAACAGAGCTAACCCAAATTCCAGGAATAGGCGAGAAAACGGTTGTAGAACTCTTGCGCCAGTTCAGGTCTGTTAAAAGAGTAAAAGCTGCGTCAAGAAAAGAATTAGAAGATACAATAGGAGTCGATAAAGCGTCAAAAATACTATCTTTCTATCTTAATAATAATGAAGAAGAATAACCGCTTGCTGCTATTTCTCTTGGTGTCATTTTTAATGACGCTCACATGCCGTGCGCAACAAAACGAAAGCACAAACACTAAGAAAATAGGCGTTGTACTTTCTGGTGGTGGTGCTAAGGGTCTTGCACACATAGGCGCTTTAAAGGTGATAGATTCCTTAGGCATTAAGGTAGATTATATCGCTGGTACCAGTATGGGCGCAATCATAGGTTCTCTTTATGCATCCGGTTACTCTGGAAAACAACTGGATTCTATTTTCAAGGTTACCGATTTTGACCAACTCATCTCAGACGACTTACCACGTAGTTCAAAAAGTTATTTTGAACGGCAGGCCTCTG
>JANQTO010000300.1 GCA_030731685.1 Nonlabens sp. | reverse complement strand
CTCGTGCAGTCCTAAATGGAGATTATCAGTCGTGATGTCCATACCAGACTTAAAATCTTCCCATGAAATGGCCAGTGCACTTGCCCTAGGATTGTATTCTCCTTTGTGCATACTATTGTTTGCAGGACTTTGAAAAGCTTCGTTGAAAAATAGTATGGTATTTAAAAATTCGTATAAATAATCTCTACGACCGAAGCTTAACTGACAAGCCACAGCTGCTACAAGAACGATTTGTTCGTCGCTAACAGGTTGATCGTAACGATGTTTAAATTTCTTGTCGGCAATAAAGGAACACACTCGATGCTCAAATTGTCGCTGGTACTTTTTAGAAAGATTGTTATAGAATGGAAATGTTTGTAGGTGCTGCTTTCGCGAAAGCGGTAACCGTTTATAGCTCCACAGTTGTCTATACCACAAGTAGTCTCGCTTGCGCTGCAGTGCATTCAGAATGAGGTGGGCAAAAAACAAAACAAATCCCAAGAGCACGAGCGCAAAGGCATAAGGTGCCATCCACGCGGTCTCGGGATTTGTGATATTGAGCAGTCGCAGCAGCAAAGGCTAGTCTCTGGACATAAATATTTGCAAGATGTACCAAAACAGTAACATAAGCGATGCAAAAAGTCCTAGAGAAGCACCCACATACTGGTCTGTAGAGTAGTGGTGTACAAGATTTGAGGTTTGGTAGAGAATAGTTGCCGCAGCAAGTAAAACCATAAAGCCACTAAAGAAAAGACCCAAGTCAAACCCAAAAATCATTCCTGCGACGATGACGCCTATGGATATAAAGAAACCTATAACAAGTATGTTCTTGAGAAAGGAAAAATCCTTTTTTGTGATAAGAACCACAGCGCTTAATGCAGTGAACAAGGAAAGTGTAGTAATTGCTGCTTGATTAAGTACGTTTGTACCGTTCATCTCACCATATGCAAAAGCAATGTATAGTAGCGGTATAAAAATAATAGCTTCGGCAACTACAAAAAGTACGAGTGCAAGGTATTGTTTTGTCTTGTCATGACTTGTATGTGCCATTTTTTCAGCATAGCTGGTTGCAAACATAAAAGCTCCTAGAACTAAAAGCCATTGAAAACCTTGTGTTAAGCTCAGCATGAATTCAACGAGTGGCTCGATGCGTAAAAAGATGCTTTCTAATATTACGAAAAGTAAGGTAGCTATTGCAACGTGGGCATATGTTTTACGGTAAAAGGTTGCGCGCGTTTCATCATTAACTTCTATGAGCGGTCGCACTTGGTTTGATAGGGTATTGTCTTGAAAAGAATCCATAATTTTGAATAATTAATAAGTGTGAATATAACACGATTTTTATAAGGCTTGCAAAGTTGCAAGTAAAATTTGTAGAGCAAATATTAAACCATTTATAAATAGCGAGGTCTAACCTGTCACATGAGCACAAACAGCGAGCAAGAACTTATTGCACTCTTGAGGAATACTGCGACACAAGACGCTGGTTACCGGTTGCTCGTGCGTGATTATGGCAAGCGACTTTACTGGCAAATACGTAAAATAGTACTAGACCATGAAGATGCAGATGATGTTTTGCAGAATGTTTTCGTAAAGATTTTTAAAGGTTTTCATAATTTTAAAGCAGACAGTAAGCTGTCCACCTGGCTTTTTAGGATTGCCTATAATGAGAGTATGACTTTTTTAAGCAACAAAGCCAAAACGCTTAAAATAAGCAGCCAGGAATTGCAGGATTTTTTAGTGAACTCTCTCGAAGCCGACGTTTATTTTACCGGAGACGAGATACAGTTGGAACTACAAAAAGCCCTTGCAACATTACCAGACAGACAAAAAGAGATTTTTAATATGCGTTATTATGACGACCTTAAATTTCAAGACATCGCAAAAATTTTAGATTTAACAGAAGGTGCCGTAAAAAGCAGTTATCATATAGCAGCAAAGAAGATAGAGGCTTTTATTAAAAGGGAATGAGGTTTTTAGTGGGCAGTTTGTAGTAAGCAGTTTTCAGTCGCAGTCGCAGTTTTCAGTTAAGAGTAAATGATGTCACTTAAAGTTCGTAAAAAAAAATGAAAAGCAAAACAAAAAAAGAAGTTGGTATTATAAGATTCACCGACTCAACACTCAAAGGTCACGAACTCAACGACTCAATGACTCCCAACTAAAATACTTTCATCACAAATTAAACTTTAATGACTTTGTAGAGTCAAAGAATTAGAAATGAACACAAAAGATAAACATAACGATTTAGGTTTCCGGGTCCCAGACGGGTACTTTGAATCTATGGAAAATAAACTACTTGCAAGTCTTGATACTAAAGAACAGGCTGGCTTCAAGGTTCCAGACGGTTATTTTGAAAATCTAGAATCTAGATTATTAACCCATACTAAAGAAGTTGAAATAAAGGTTGTTGCTCTAAACGCTCACAAAAGGTCTTGGCTAGCTCCATTACTTGCTGTAGCAGCTTTATTAGTAATTGTCCTTACGATTAATGGTCTTTATAATAAGAACGCTGTAGAAACAACTAATCTGGCAAGCGTTGAAAATGACGAACTCATGGAGTTTTTACTTAACGAGCCACATTTAGAAGACACAGCAACTTTAAGCTACTTGTACGCAGCAACCGATTTACCCGTGCAGGAAACGCTCGTGAATGATGTTGAAGATGAAGAGCTCATAGAATATTTAATGAATAACGTAGACGATAATTCCTTTTTAGAACAATGAAAAATATACTCATCATAATATGTTTAGTGCTAGGCACCAGCATAACTTTTGCTCAACGCGACCGCGAGGACAAAAACGACAAGATTAAAGCTTTAATGGTAACCCATATTAGTAAAGATTTAGGCTTAAGTGCTCAAGAAGCTGAAAAGTTCTGGCCAGTATTCCATGATTATAATGGACGTAAGGATGACCTTAGAGGTAAGAAACGTAAATTACTACGAGACCTAGACGGTAGGTTAGACGGATTAAGTGAGTCCGATGCTCAAAAATTCATATCAGAGATGGATGGTATAGATGCAGAAGAGGCAAGACTGGAAAGGAACTCACAAAACGATATCATTAAAATTATAGGAGCAAAACGCTATATATTGCTAAAGAAGTCTGAAATGAACTTTAGGCGCAATATGCTTGAAGAGTTTAAAGACCGCAAAAGAGGTAAATAATACATTAACGATTTTCATTTGGTTTGGTTAGTTTGAAAGGTTTAAGTGCAAGGCACTTAAACCTTTCTTAATTTAACGCTATTCTGTGATGCTTTTTATGTGTTTTCTAAAGGTCTCTTCATCCCATTCTTCAGGTCGTTGCAATTTTGCTACTGCATAATCCAGTACGGGCGACTCCTTACGTATTTCTACAATAAATATATCTACAACAGTTCGCACAACTAGCAGTATAACCACAGCTACACTTTCTTGCTC
>JANQTO010000299.1:1691-3410 GCA_030731685.1 Nonlabens sp. | reverse complement strand
ATGATGTCCCTACCACTGGTAAAGTCATAAGCGGTATAGGCTTTAAATGATGTAACGTCTTCATAACCTTGCTGTGAATTACCGCTTGAATCTGGGAACATGTCCTGTTGCTCTTGTGGCATATTCATAGTGCTGTCTGGTGTGCTTACTGCGGTACTGTCAGAGCCAAATAGCAGGTCGTCAACCCCTTTTTCTATTTTTTGCTCCATTTTTTTCTCGGTTTGTGCTACTTTTTTGTCAACCTTTTGTTTTAATTTTTTTAAAAGTTGGGCTTGTGCCTGAGTAGCGCAAAGCAATAAAACGAGTGTTTGAATCAATATGATTTTTTTCATTAGTCATGAGTTTAAAAATGGTTTACTGCACCTTTATGCGATTCATTAATAAAAGGTTAACACACTATTTAAAAAATTGTACTTTTAACAAACCAAAACCTACCCGTCTACATGCAGCAGGATGCGACCGTTATTATAGAACTGCTCAAAAAAGGAGACCCTGCTTTCTTTAAAGAGCAGTACGAGCTTTACTATAAAGAGTTTATGCATTATGCATTTAAAAAAGGGATACCCACAGACGCTGCAAAAGATATTTACCAAGAAGCGTTTATTACCTTATTTGAAAATGCTGCAACAGGTAAATTAACAGCGCTCACGAGCAGTTTAAAGACCTATATTTTTGGGATTGCAAACTTTAAAATGCTGGCATTCCATAGAAAAAATAAAAAACATGTTAACCTAGACCCAGCGATAGACATTAAAGAAGAAGCAACAATTTCCCTAGAAAATGAAACCCTTACAAATTCCCAAACACAGCTATTTAATGCGTTACAAGAACTAGGAGCACGTTGTAAAAACATGTTACACCTGTTTTATTTAGACGGTCTTACCATAAAAGAAATCATGGAAGTAGAGGACTACAGTAGTGAGAATACTGTAAAAGCCCAAAAAAGCCGCTGTTTAAAGCAACTTAAAGAATTAGCAAAACAACCTCATGGATAACGACGCACTCATACAACGCCTTATTACTGGTACTGCAACCCCGCAAGACCAGGAACTCGCTGCGCAGTTAACACATACAGACCCAGCTTTTAATGCAGCTTATAATGAGGCTCAAGACCTGCGTGCCGCACTTATAAAAGATAAAAGCGCATCGCTTAAAGCACTCTTTAATGCACAAGAAACTGCACAAAACAGCACACCGCATGCAACAAAACGTGGTGTACTAAAATACCTACTGCCTGTGCTAGCGGCCGCTGCTATTATAAGTTTTATTGTGCTATATAATAGCGGTACGGGTTCAAACGAACTTTATGACACCTATTACGAGCCTTATCGCAATGTAATGAGCACAACAGAACGTGGTGCCATTGTAGAAGAAGATTTAGTGAGCCGTGCTTTTTATAATTATGATGCAAGAAACTATGCGATTGCCATACAGCAATTAGACAGTTTATACAACCAGGACCCGCAAGCAATTTATTTATTTTATAAGGCAAATGCACTGCAAGGCGCCGGAGATTTTAAACAAGCCATTGCTCTTTATAAAAAACACCAGCAGCAACAAGACGATTTTTATGCCCGTTCTAGATGGTACCTCGCTCTTGCTTATTTGAAAGACAATAATTTGAACGAGGCACAAATCATTCTTAAGGAAATAGTTGCTCTTAAAAGTTACAACTATAAGAACGCAAGTTTGTTGTTACAAGAGTTGTGAGTGTAAGGA
>JANQTO010000299.1:1103-1681 GCA_030731685.1 Nonlabens sp. | reverse complement strand
CGCTTCCGTACTTTTACGCCGTTATCTCACGATTTTAGCTAGAAATAGATTTTCTAGTGTATAGCATGGGTTGTAAGGAGTTCGCTTTCGCGAAAGCGTAAACTTTAAAAAAAAATATTTTCTAGATGTTAACCTTTATGTTCTTAAAAGCATAAAGTACAAAACCTACATGATGAAAACAATTTTTACCCTCGTCGTATTTTCTATAGCCATTTTAACCAGCGCTCAGGTTGCCAGTTTTGAGCAAAAAATCAAAAGCCCAGACCCAGGATTCACGTCTGAAATGTTTGGTAATAAAGTAGCCATAGACGGTGATATTATGGTTGTAAGCGACCCGAGAGATCGTCACGACCTAACGGGACAAGTATCGCAGGCTATCCTTGGAGCGGTGTACGTTTATCGTAAGGATGCAAATGGCGACTGGGTTTTTGAACAGAAATTAAGACACCCCAATGTTACTTTCAATAGTAATTTTAGTTTTGACCTCGCGGTAAAAAATAACCTTATTGTTGTAGGTTCTAATGGTCATCAAACTAATGCAAATGGTGGCTTCACACTAAATGGAGCCGGCAGTGTAT
>JANQTO010000299.1:0-1093 GCA_030731685.1 Nonlabens sp. | reverse complement strand
TTTCTACAGACAGGCAAACTGGGGCAAGGTTTGGAGCGAGTGTCGCTTTTAGCGGCAATAATGAGCTTATAGTAGGCGAGTATGGTAGGAATGGTACGAATCCAAATGTAATAGGTGCTGGAAGAGCATACGTTTATGTTGTAGCAAATGATGGTAATGCCACGTTGAGACAAATAATTAATAACCCTGAACCGGGCGACGATGACTTTTTTGGGTGGACCGTAACCGGCGACGGCACTCAAATAGCAATAGCCGCAATTTATGACGACATAGGTACAGGAGTAAATCTTGTAGATAGAGCTGGTGCAATATACATGTATGAGAAAGATGCAGCTAATCAATATACATTTACTCAAAAAATCACTGCTAGTAACCCACGACAATCTGCTTTATATGGGAACTCCATGGCTTTGCAAAACGATGTATTAATCGTAGGAGCTCCAGATGAATCCACGCAATTTACAAATGGGGTACAAAGCTATGGTGCAGCCTATGCTTACAAAAACATAAATGGCACGTGGCAAGAAAGCGACCGATTTTTGCCACAAGGTTTAGTTCCTGGTGGTCGCTTTGGGTGGAGTGTGAGTCTAGATAATAACCAAGTGCTCATAAGTCATCACAAGGGTAGTAATCCATCCAGTGTGTTCAATGGCCCTGGTATCGTATTTCTCTACCAGCTAGACCCTATTACAGGAACCAGAACGCAAACCTCCATCGTTGAATCTCCTTTTCCAGCAACAAGCGCTGCATTTGGTTTAAGCTGTGTTATTCAAAATGGCCTTATATCCGTAGGTGCTTTTGGAGATATCACTGATTTACAAGGAGTTTATGATGTATTTAACGTAGGTGCTGTATATACCTATGCCACATCTTCAACAGCGAGTATGAACGAGCAAGACCGCGAGGTGGTAACACTGTATCCTAATCCTGCAACTGATTTTATAAGATTGCAAACTACAGGAACGGGCACCTACCGTATCCAAAATACCCTAGGACAAGAAGTACTACAAGGCTCTTATGAAGCTAATGACCAGCCTATATCCATCACAAGGTTGAAAACTGGATTATTTTTTATAACTTTAGAAACTGCTGG
>JANQTO010000298.1:6878-14665 GCA_030731685.1 Nonlabens sp. | reverse complement strand
CAGCCTCTATGTTTACTGATAATGCCCTGGTCGCACGCTCCATAGTTATTGAAGATGCGAGCGGTATTCCTAGGGAATTGTTAGATGATGAAGCCGTACTTGATATTGAAATAGACGGTGATAATAATAAATGGATTGCAACCGCTGGTTCGGGAGCGTTATTGCTTTCGCCTACCGGTAGAGAAACCATTTTTCAGTTTACCACAAACAATTCTCCACTGCCAGATAATGAAGTACGTGACATCACCATAGATGACACAACGGGAATCGTTTATTTTGCTACAAAGAATGGTTTAGTTTCCTATAGAGGTGCTCGTGCAAGCAAACCTCGCGAAAGTCTTGAAAACGTATTTGCATACCCAAATCCTGTGCGGCCTGGCTTCACGGGCAACGTAACCATTGACGGACTTACAGAGCGTGCAAGGGTTAAGATTACTGACATAGAAGGAAATCTTGTCTTTGAAAAAGTATCTAATGGCGGTAGTATTCAATGGGATACGCGCAGTTTCAGCGGTAATATGGTCGCGTCTGGTGTTTACTTGTTGTTTATCTCTACAAATGATAATATAGATACCACGATATCTAAACTTATGATTGTTAGATAGCATGCTCGTCTCTACACCTGCAATCGTACTGAGCGCTTTGAAATATGGCGATTCAGATTTAATTGTGAGACTTTACACTCGTAACCTTGGAACCCAATCATTTATGATTAAAGGTGTACGCAAATCCCGTAAAGGAGCTTTACGTATTTCATTTTTTCAGCCGCTCACGCAATTGGATATCGTGACTCAATTTAAAGGCAAGGGAACACTTGAATACATCAAAGAAGCAAGAGTATCTCCTGTATATACTAGTATCGATAGTGATGTTGTTAAATCCAGTATTGTATTATTCTTTTCAGAACTGCTTACCCAATTACTAGTAGAGCAACAACCCGACGAGGATTTGTACGACTATTTGCAGGCGGCGTTCCAGTTATTAGATCAAGAAAACAATGTTGCAAATTTTTCTATTAAAGTATTATTGGACTTAACAGGTTTTCTAGGATTTCAACCAGATGCAGGCAGTATGGAAGAGCCTTATTTCAATTTATTACATGGCACATTTGATAATGACGGTATGCTTTCACACCACGCAAGCGATGTGGAAAGTTCTTTATTAAAATCATTCTTAGGTACAAATTTTGATAAGGTAAATGACATCAAAATGAGTAGGGAACAGCGTAGTTCACTATTAAATTTGGTAGTAGATTATTTTCAGATACATTTGCACACCTTTAAAAAGCCCACATCGCTGGCTATATTGAAACAGTTGTTTGATTCATGAAAAATTTTCTTTGCATTCTTTTGCTACTAGTAGCGTTTTCAACGACAGCACAGGAAATTATAGTTCTAAACCCAGTGACAGATGAGCCTATTCCGTCAGTTTCTGTTTATAATAGGACCAAAAGAATCAGTGCCATCACAAATTTGAATGGTGAGGTGAACATTGATAAATTTGACCCTATTGATGTCATCTATTTTCAGGTGCTGGGATTTAAAAAGGCACGTGTAACGAAGCAAAAGCTACTTTCTCAAAACAATATTCTATTCCTATCGCCAGAATCCCAAAATTTTGACCCTATTATTATATCGGCCTCAAAATTCAAGCAGCGCAGGCAAGACATTCCACAACGCATATTTTCACAAAGTACAGAAGATATACTCACTGCAAACCCACAAACAAGTGCAGACTTATTACAACAGTCTGGTCAGGTATTTATACAAAAAAGTCAGCAAGGTGGTGGTAGTCCTTTAATACGTGGCTTTTCAACAAATAGATTACTTATCACCGTAGACGGTGTGCGCATGAATACCGCCATCTTTAGGTCGGGAAACTTGCAAAATATCATTTCTATAGATCCATTGAGCGTCGAGCGTACCGAGGTGATTTTAGGGCCTGGCGGTGTTGTTTATGGTAGTGATGCGATAGGTGGAGTAATGAACTTTTACACCTTGAAACCACGTTTTTCACAAGATAGTACTGCGATATCGGGTAGATTACTTGCGCGCTATGCTACGGCAAATAATGAGAACACAGCACATGCGTCATTTAATGTGGGAACTAAAACATTTGCTTCGGCCACAAGTATAAGTGCTAATTTCTTTGATGATTTGCGACAAGGCTCGCACGGTCCAGACGATTATTTGCGTCCGCGTTTTGCAGGTAGAGAAGATGGGATGGACGTTATAATAGATAATGATAATCCATTAATACAGCGACCTACAGGTTATGACCAACTTAATCTATTGCAAAAATTTAGCTTTAAACCTAACCAGCGCTGGGAATATAATCTAGGTGTAATTTATAGTGCGACTGGAGACGTAGACCGTTACGATTCCCTTAATAGATTTCGGGATAATGGCAATCCTAGAAGTGCCGAGTGGTATTACGGACCACAGACTTGGCTCATGCTCCATACAAATGTATCGCATAGAGGAAATGGTAAATTGTACGATAAAGCCGTTTTCACTCAGGCCTACCAGCAGTTTGAAGAAGGAAGAAACGACCGCAATTTTCAAAGTGAAACATTGCTCGAGACAGACGAGCGTGTGAATGTGTTCTCCACTTCAGCCGACTTTGAGCGTTACAACCGTGAAAACAACATTCTTTATTATGGCGTTGAGTTTCTGCACAATCGTGTGAATTCCATAGGAAAGGAGACAAATATCACTGACGGAACGGCAACCGCAGCGCCATCTAGGTATCCTGATGGTTCATCGTGGCGTTCCCTAGCTGGTTATGCAAAATACCAGTGGAGCCTACAGGATAATATGACCTTACAGGCAGGTTTGCGTTATAATCATATATGGCTGGATGCAACTTTCGATAATACGTTCTTTAATTTTCCTTTTGAAACAGCTTCTATAAATACGGGAGCGCTAACCGGTGGAATCGGTCTTTCATATTTGCCTAGCGACCACTGGGAATTGCGTGCAAATGCAAGTACGGCGTTTAGAGCACCTAATGTAGATGACGTAGGCAAGATTTTTGACCCTACTCCGGGAACGCTTATTGTTCCTAATCCCAACCTAGAGTCAGAGTATAGTTATAACGGCGAGATAGGTGTTAAATTCAAACAGTCTGACGCTTTTACTGTTGATGTATCTGCCTACTATACTTTTTTGAAGGACGCACTTGTTCCTAGAGATTTTAACTTAAACGGTCAGGAATTTATACAATATAATGGTGATTTACGTCGTGTGCAGGCCATTCAAAATGTAGAGGATTCTACTATTTATGGAGTTGAGGTTGCCATGAATTATGACATTACATCCCAGTTGCAGCTCGTGGCACACTACTCATGGTTGCAGGGTGAGCAGCACGAGGATGACGGAACTACCTTGCCTGTGAGACATGTCGCTCCAGCCTTTGGCGATGCGCACCTTGTTTATAAAAATGGCAATTTGAAACTAGATGCATTTACTCAATTTGCCGCGCAATTTGATTTTAACGACCTAGCACCAGAGCAGCAGGAGCGTCCATACCTTTATGCACTCGATGGTGACGGCAACCCGTATGCGCCGCGATGGTACACGCTTAACTTGAGGTCGCAATATGCCATTAACAGTAACGTAACAGCGACCGCTATACTAGAAAATATTACGGACCAGCGTTATAGAACCTATTCTTCGGGTGTTTCAGCAGCTGGGCGCAATCTTATTCTTGCGGTTAATTACACGTTCTAGGCTATTGATAATGTACTGTTTTTTGATATGTTTCGCTTTCGCGAAAGCGAATAAACCAAACCCCATTGCACCCCAATAGCACAGTTTACAGAACTTATTTCCTAGCTTTAACAGCAAGCCTTAATGTTCATTCAGCCTAAAATCTGGATAAGCATCCATACCATGTTCGTGAGCGTCCAAACCTTCTAGCTCCTCACGTTCTGAAACGCGCAAGCCCATTGTTTTCTTGAGCGTAAACAAAATCAAAAAAGCTGTAAATGAACAGAATAGCGCATACACGGTGATTCCTATTAACTGACTTAGGAATTGGTCAAACCCGCCTAGTTTCCCAAATATTCCAACTGCCAGCGTGCCCCAAACACCGCAAATAAGATGTACTGCAATGGCACCCACAGGGTCGTCTAATTTGAGTTTATCTATAAGCGCTATTCCAAAAACTATAATGGCGCCCGCAATTCCACCAATAGCGACTGCGTCCATGGGCGACATCACATCGGCTCCTGCAGTAATGCCTACTAGTCCACCTAAAATACCATTGAGAAACATGGTAAGGTCCATGTTTTTATAGAGTAGTGTTGATAGCATCGCGGCAATCACACCACCTGTTGCAGCAGCGAGCGATGTAGTTACCAAGGTGAGCGATGTAAGCGTAGGGTCTGCAGACAGGACAGAACCGCCGTTAAAGCCAAACCAGCCCAACCACAAAATGAGCACGCCAGCTGTCGCAAGTGGCACATTATGACCTGGAATTGCCTGTAGTTTTCCGTCCTTGAACTTTCCAATCCTAGGACCTAAAAGACACACGGCGACGACTGCTGCCCAACCGCCTACGGAGTGCACAAGCGTAGAGCCTGCAAAATCATAAAACGGTGTTTCCAGCGTCTGTAAAAAGCCGCCACCCCATTTCCATGAGCCTGCTAGAGGATATACAAAACCCACGTAGATTATCGAAAAAATCATAAAAGCGCCTATTTTCATGCGCTCTGCAACCGCTCCCGAAACGATAGTTGCCGCTGTAGCTGCAAACATTCCTTGAAATAGGAAGTCGGTATAATAGGTATATCCAGCGTTATAACTTAAATCTAGGCTGCCATGAACCATGGGAGCATCAAGCCCGAAACCACTGAATCCAAATATTCCCAGCGCATCTTTTTCAAAGCCTGGATACATGAGGTTAAAACCCACGATACTATAAAGTAAGAGTCCCGTGCAAATAATGAAAATATTCTTGAACAGGATGTTCAGTGTATTTTTTTGCCTTGTAAGACCTATTTCCAGCAGGGAAAACCCTAAATGCATAAAAAATACCAGTGCGGTACAAATCATCATCCACACATTATTTGTTGTCAGTAAATCAGTATTCATAAGTCGTGTAATGTGTTTTTATTTAAGCGTTTCGCCGCCTTGCTCGCCAGTGCGTATGCGGTAAACTTCATCGATTTGAGAAACAAATATTTTACCGTCGCCCACGTCACCTGTAGCAGCCGCTTTTAATATGGTGTCAATCGTAATTTGCTCAAAATCATCATTGACCACGATGGATAGATAACGTCGCTGGATGTCACTCGTACTGTAACTCACACCACGATAAACATGACCTACTTGCTCATTGCCTAGACCGGTTACGTCCCAGTACGTGAGAAAATTTACGCCTACCTCATGTAGCGCCTTTTTAACGGTAGAAAATTTGGATTTTCTAATAATTGCTTCAATTTTTTTCATGTGCTATCTGATGCTAGTAGATCGTAAATCTATTAAAAACTATATTAACCCTATAATTTTAGGGGTAAATTGTTACAAATAGGTGTTTTTATATTAATTAACCCTATGTAAAATGGGGTTATTTTCTATTTATGGTAAAAATATACATTTTTGTTACGCCTTTCTATGTATAGCGACCATGCTTAAATATTAGGTTCCGTTAGTACTTTTATGCTGCATGGAGTACCTTGCGCTGTGCTTTTTTTAGAAACAGAACTTTACGGCCAGACTTTTAAATTACACCATTATGGTGCGCTTTATTGGATAGAACAGGATGCGCTGCTGCTTGCAGATGTACACCTAGGAAAAAGCGCTCATTTCCGCAAGCACGGTATGGCCGTTCCCACGCAGGCAGACGATGCGGAGTATGATAAACTAAACGAACTTATCGCATTGTTCCAACCGTCTAGACTTTGGTTTTTGGGAGATTTGTTTCATTCATATGTAAATGCCGAGTGGCACTTTTTTGAACAATGGGTACGCATGCAGGAAATAGATATCGTACTCGTCATGGGTAACCACGATGTGATTGCCAGAACTCAATTTGAAAAGCTAGGAATAAAGACAGTGGACGCCCTGCATATGGGTTCTTTGGTGCTTACCCATCATCCCGAAGAGATACCTGGCAAATTTAATATCGCAGGTCATGTGCATCCATCGGTTTCACTGCGTGGTGCTGGAAAACAGCGCTTAAAACTAGCCTGCTTTTTTGCAAAACCTACTGGGATGATTCTTGCGGCTTTTGGTGATTTTACAGGAACATATGTTCTCAAACCTCAAAAAACAGACACGGTTTTTGTAATAGCTGGTGAAGAAGTGGTTGCTCTTAAGCATTCTTAAAAGTTTAGCAGGGCTTTAATAGTTTTGCGTCAAAATGCCCTTATTTTTAAGGCATGAAAACAAAAATATATTCGGTACTCAATTTATTGAGCGTTATTATTTTAATCGCATGGAACGGTTATGCAAACACGGGAAACTTTAACGGTAAAAACGTCGGTGAGCTCAGTGCTGAGTACGGCAACTTGTTCACGCCAGCGAGTTACGCGTTCAGCATTTGGGGACTTATTTTTCTCATGCTTTTAGCTTTTGGGGTGTTTGGTGTTGTTCTCGCTTTCGCGAAAGCGGAATCTAACAAGCAACCTGACTACCGCACAGATTTTGTGAAAACAACGGCGCCTTGGTTTTTAATAGCCAATGTTTTTTGTACCGTATGGGTCGCTTTTTGGCTGGAAGAAATGATACTGACTTCGGTGTTTTGTATGCTGGGTATTTTAGTGAGTTTGCTTATTTGTGTTAGAAAACTGGATATGGAAATATGGGATGCGCCCATAAAAACGATTGCTTTTGTATGGTGGCCACTGTGTTTGTACACGGGTTGGATAAGCGTTGCGACTATTGCAAATCTTTCTGCTTACTTAAACAGTGCATTTGAAATAGCAATGGTTACGCAATTTTATGTAACCATCATGATGCTCGTAGTTGCTTTTATTATAAACGCGGCGATGGTCTATTACCGCAATATGCGAGAATATGCACTGGTAGGTGTATGGGCGCTCGTTGCAATCTTTATGCGCTATAAAGAAAGTACCGATTCTGTAGACGGAATGCCGTTTACGACCATAGGCTACGTTGCACTAACGCTTGCGATTATACTCGCCATAATCATCATGATTCATGGTGCGATGAACGCAAAGACAAATCCGTTTTTGAAGTTAATGCAGGATTAGGTGTAGTTACCGCTTACTCATAACTCTTAAAATCATTTCCCCAACTCGGGTAGGTAAAGATGGTTCTCTTAAAATTTGTGAAGGTCATTTGGGCATTCATGGCTATGGCAATCATGTTTATTTGCTCGTTTGCTTCGTGTGACGCGATGTGTGCTCCAAGTATTAAATCTGTTTTTTTGTCAAGAATTATTTTCCATCGGTAGGCGTCCGCGTTAATCCGTTTTGTGTTGAACCAGCCGCTGGCATCTTCTTGTATGATTTCAAAATCGAGCTTTTTTTCTTTTGCTTCTTCCTCGGTAAATCCTATGGTTGCGCATTGTGGTATGGTAAAAACAACGCTAGGAATGGCGGGAATTTTTAATTCTCTAGGTTTGCCTACGAGATTACTTGCAACCACGCTGGGAACAAGTGCCACCATACTCGCGATTGTCTATGATAGCTGTCTTAAAACCAGCTGCAGCACAGCGTTTTGCAACAAGCTTACCAGCATTTCCAGTTCCAAAAATAAATATGTCGTAGTTTTTCATTTGTGAAAGGTAGGCTTTGGCGTTAGGTAGCAGTATTAAAG
>JANQTO010000298.1:6520-6868 GCA_030731685.1 Nonlabens sp. | reverse complement strand
TAAAATCGAGCTTCTTTTCTTTTGCTTCTTTTTCGGTAAGTCCAATGGTTGCACACTGTGGTATAGTGAAAACCACGCTGGGTATTGCAGGTATTTCTATATCCCGAGGTTTGCCCACGAGATTACTTGCAACAACACTTGCCTCTATACTGCTTAGTGGAGTTAACGGCAGCGCATGAGCAGATACATCGCCACATGCATAAATATGGGATTGTGTCGTGGATTGCATTTTATTATTCACCACGATTCCGTCGCTGTCAGTTACCACACCAGCGTTTTCCAATTTTAAGGAATCTGTTGATGGTACGCGGCCAGCGGTGTTGAAAATGACATTAGCTGTTATTTGAT
>JANQTO010000298.1:2797-6510 GCA_030731685.1 Nonlabens sp. | reverse complement strand
CCATAATGTAAGGTGAAACGACCCTCGTTTTCCTCTACACTTGCTGCTTGTGCGTTCATGATAAAGGTAATTCCTAGTTTCAGGCTTTGCTCATAAACAAGTTCACCGGTAAACTCCTCAAACGGAGTCAAAATGCGGTCGCCCATATCGATGATAGTTACCTTGCAACCTGCGCGAGCCAGCATATGGGAAAATTCCATACCTACATAACCAGCGCCTATAAAAACTGCTTTTTCAGGAAGCTCGTTGAGCTTGAAAAAATCGTCTGATGTTAACATGTGTGCAGCACCTGGAATATTCAGTTCCATAGGTTTTAGGCCGGTTGCAATCACAAAATGTTTTGCACTAATTTCTTCGTCTTCTAGTACAATAGTGTGTGCATCTATAAATTGTGCACTACCATGATAGCAAGAGACGCCAGCATCTTTTAAGGCCTGTTCCGTATTATCGGGAATGTTTTGAGTATAACGACCGGCAAAATTGCGGGCGGCTTTGAAATCTACAGAGAATGTTCCGGTAATTCCATCACCCTGCATATTGTTTGCAAACTCAAAAGCCTCGCTAGAAGCCATCATAAGCTTTTTTGGGTCACAACCACGCTGCGAACAGGTGCCGCCATACTCGCGATTGTCTATGATAGCTGTCTTAAGACCAGCTGCAGCACAGCGCTTTGCAACAAGCTTACCAGCAGTTCCCGTTCCAAAAATAAATACGTCGTAGTTTTCCATGTGTTAAAGGTACGCTTTGGCGTTAGGTAGCTGTATTAAAGAAATGTCAATTTTAACAATTGCATCTTACTCCGTACGTATCTTTGCGGCTCTAAAAACAAGGTAACTTTTGGCATACGCGTCCATAAAAGAAGCATATAAAAACTCCAGTCCCATGGCTGGTTTGCAGGAAGCTATTGCCCGCAATCAAAATAATACAACGGTTTCTGGACTTCATGGAAGTGCTGTTTCCATAATTCTTGATGCGCTTTTTGAGGATCAAGACAAGCCTTTTATCGTTATTTGTAATGATAAAGAGCAGGCTGCATACTATCTCAACGATTTAGAAAAACTCATCGGCAACGACCGTGTGCTGTTTTATCCAGCCAGTTATAGGCGACCTTATGAAATTGAGGAAACTGATAATGCAAATGTGCTGCTGCGTGCCGAGGTGCTCAACCGCATCTCGTCCAGGCGTAAACCTGCTGTAATTGTCACCTATCCCGATGCGCTTTTTGAGAAAGTCGTAACACGCAAAGAGCTGGAAAAGAACACGCTTAAAATAGCCGTTGGCGACCAGATAAGCATTGATTTTGCAAATGAAGTCCTTTTTGAATACGATTTTAAGCGCGTAGATTTTGTGACTGAACCTGGCGAGTTCTCGCTGCGTGGTGGAATTTTAGATGTGTTTTCATTTTCAAATGATGCGCCGTATCGTATCGAGTTCTTTGGTAATGAGATAGATACTATACGGGTTTTTGATGTTGAAACGCAACTTTCGCTAGAGCAGGTAAAGAAAATATCCATCATCCATAATGTGGAGCACAAACGCCTTGATGAGCAGCGTGAGTCTATCCTCAAATATATAAACGCAAATTCGGTCGTTTTCTCGTTTCAATTATCGTTGCTATATGCTCGTATGGATTCGCTTTTCGCGAAAGCGGAACAAGCATACACAAACATTTCGGGAGAAATAAAGCGGTCCACACCAGCCCAACTCTTCATAGGCACCGCACAGATTAAGGAAGAACTATCCAGTTATAATGTGGTAGAATTTACCACCGCAGCAGGTGACATCGCATTTAAAACCATGCCGCAGCCGTCGTTTAACAAGCAGTTTGACTTAATCGCCGCAGATTTAAAGGAGCACGAAAAAGCTGGTTATACAAATTATATCTTTTGCGGTACGGCGCAGCAGGCAACCCGTTTTGAGGACATTTTTGCTGATATGGATGCAAAAATTCAGTACACAACCGTGGTGCAAACCTTATATCAGGGTTTTGTGGATAATGAGCTGAAAATGGTTTGCTATACTGACCACCAGCTGTTTGAGCGGTACCACAAATTTCAGTTGAAAAATGGCTATGCAAAAAAGCAGGCCATAACGTTGAAAGAGTTGAACACACTGGTCATAGGTGATTATGTGACCCATATAGACCATGGAATAGGCAAGTTTGCAGGGCTGCAAAAAATAGATGTTGCAGGTAAGCAGCAAGAAGCCATTAAACTTATTTATGGCGAGCGTGATATTTTATTTGTATCGATTCACTCGCTGCATAAAATCACCAAATATTCCAGCAAAGACGGGCAAGCACCTAAGATTTATAAACTGGGCAGTCCAGCGTGGAAAAAGCTAAAACAACAGACCAAAACTAAAGTCAAGCAAATCGCTTTTGACCTGATAAAATTATACGCAAAACGCCGTACCAAAAAAGGATTTGCATTTGAACCAGACGGTTATTTGCAAAACGAACTCGAAGCCAGTTTTATTTACGAAGACACACCAGACCAGAGTACCGCAACTGCCGACGTAAAGGCTGACATGGAAAGCGACCGACCTATGGACAGGCTCGTTTGTGGCGATGTAGGTTTTGGCAAGACTGAAGTTGCGATACGTGCAGCGTTTAAAGCTGCGGTAAGTGGTAAGCAGGTTGCGGTACTCGTGCCTACGACCATTCTGGCGTTTCAACATGCTAAAACATTTAAGGAACGACTGGGCGATATGCCTGTAAAGGTAGATTACCTAAACAGATTTAGATCACCCAAAGAACGTAAAGGCGTGCTGGAAGGTCTTAAAGATGGTAGCATAGACATAGTCATAGGTACGCACCAACTGGTGAGTAAAAGCATTGTTTTTAAAGATTTAGGACTGCTTATTATAGATGAGGAACAAAAATTTGGCGTAGGCGTAAAAGACAAATTAAAAACGCTCAAAGAGAATATAGACACGCTTACCTTAACTGCGACGCCTATACCTAGAACCTTGCAGTTCTCGCTTATGGCTGCGCGCGATTTAAGCGTTATTAAAACGCCGCCGCCTAACCGTTATCCTATCGAAACACGCATCGTCCGTTTTCAAGAAGAGGTTATACGCGATGCGGTGAGTTACGAGGTCTCTCGAGGTGGGCAAGTATATTTTGTCCATAATCGTATTGATACCATCAAAGAAGTTGCTGGTATGATTCAGCGTGCTGTGCCAGATGCTCGAGTGGTTGTAGGTCATGGACAAATGGACGGTAAGAAACTAGAAGAAACCATGCTGGCGTTTATGAATGGTGAATATGACGTGCTGGTTTCTACGACGATTATAGAAAGTGGTCTAGATGTTCCTAACGCAAATACCATCTTTATAAATAATGCTAATAACTTTGGACTCAGCGACCTTCACCAAATGCGTGGTCGGGTAGGGCGCAGTAACAAAAAAGCATTTTGCTACTTCATCACGCCACCGCTGGATATGATGACCAGTGACGCTCAAAGACGCATGACCGCCATAGAGACCTTTTCTGAACTAGGTAGTGGTTTTAATATCGCTATGAAAGATTTAGAGATACGTGGTGCTGGAGATATTTTGGGTGGTGAACAAAGTGGTTTCATAAACGAAATAGGATTCGATACCTATCAAAAAATCCTTAATGAAGCTATCGAAGAACTCAAAGAAAACGAGTTCAAGGATCTTTATGATACAAAGATAGAAGACAAGAAACATGTGAGCGATGTTAGTAT
>JANQTO010000298.1:0-2787 GCA_030731685.1 Nonlabens sp. | reverse complement strand
GACATCGAGCTACAGTTTGCTGACGATTATGTAAATTCTATTACCGAGCGACTGACCTTGTATACCGCACTTAATGAGGTGAATACAGAGGAAGAACTTAACGTGTTTAAAGCCTCGCTTATAGACCGTTTTGGCGCGTTACCAGTAGAGTCTGAAGAATTGCTGACCAGTCTTAAAATAAAGTGGATTGCTGCGCGCATAGGTTTAGAGCGTGTCGTACTTAAAGAAGGTAAAATGGTAGGTTACTTTATTGCAGACCAGACCAGTTCTTTTTACCAGAGTCCGGCATTTGCGGCGGTCATGAAAGCGATTCAAGAACATCCTAGAGAATTGCGTATCAAAGAAAAACAAACTCGCGCAGGGTTGCGCTTGTTGTTGCTGTCGGATAATGTTAAAACAATAGACCGTGCGTTGCAGGTGTTGAACTTTATAAAGCCACTAGGTGCTACGATTCCTGTTGCAGAGTAAATAGGTGTTAATATGTGTTCGCCTTTGAACGAAATTTGCACCACTTAAAACTTACAACCGAAACCTTTTTCCCAACATTGAAGAGTTAGTTTTCTGGTTTGGAAATGGAAATTCTTGATGCCTTTCTGTATTATAATAAATAAGAAAAGTCCAAGGCTCGATAGAAATCAAGTTTTGGACTTTTGCCATATTCTACATAAAGTTTTAAGCTAACCATTGACTCCAGGGCAATCTAGATAGTACGACCAACAGTGCAAGTGGATAAAAAACAGCAAGAATTTTAAATTTACCAGCACTTACTATTTTTTTCTTGTGCTTAGAATAGCCTACGGTAAGCAAAGCAACAGCGATAATCATCATTAACGGATGCTCTAGCGCTAGAAGACGTAGCTCTGGAGTTTTCATGACCTCACTGGTGTTATTAAACAATGCGCTGGAATAAGGCGAAACGGCCCATAAAGCAAGACCTATCAACAACTGAATATGCGTAACAATAAGACCGCCTAGTGCCAGGCTAAAATCCTTATTTCCAAATTCCTTCTTGCCTAAATGCCCGATTATTGCGTTTACAGCCGCAATCGTTAAGACTAATAGTAGTAAATATGCCCAGCCAGAATGAGTGTGTTGCAAGATGTTGTACATAGTATGATTTTTAAAGTTCAAAAATAGGCTAAAAACAAAGAACCCTATTCACGTGGAATAGGGTTCTTCTAATAAAATTAAATAGTTTCTTAGTTGAAAATATATCTAAGACCTATTTGAGCTTGCCATCTTGAAGACTGAACACCTGCGTCATCTATAAACTCAAAGTTTGTAGCGAAATTAGGGTCGTAGGTAAAAGTTGGGTTTGGCCCACCGCTTACAGTTGTCAATGGCGTAGCCGTTCCTCCAATTCTAACTTGCTCACCCCAATCTTTGTTTAAGAAATTAAGGAAATTGAACATGTCAACAGAAACTTGGAATGTATGCTTCTTAGCTCCTCCAAAATCAAGAGAGAAATCTTGAAGTAATTTCAAGTCTACGTTTGTATTCCATGGTCCACGGTCACCGTTTGCCTCAGCATATTTTCCTCTACGCTCGTTTAGGTAAGATCTACTAGAGATAAATGCATCTAGAGCTTCCCATTGTTCAGCAGGTGTGAAAGTTACGCCTCCGGTAGTTAATGGTACTAAGGTTATTTCACTCTGGTTACGTGGTATGTATATAAGAGCGTTGTCAGTAGAATCATCGTTAAGAAGGTTTCTGTTTCTGTTGTTATACAGATAAGAGATAGTTCCACCTTGCTGTCCGTTTACAAAAAGACCAATGGTCGTTTTGATGTTTTCGTTCCAGGCGTACTCATAAGATACGTTTGCAGTGGCTCTGTGACCTGTTGCAAATTCAGAAGGCTGTGTTTGTAACGGTCCGTTTTTACCGTTTACGGTTTGGATACCTCTCCACTGTGAACTGTTCTGAGAAGATGTTCCTTCAAATATAGAACGTCCATTACCGTATGTATAGCTTATCTGTCCTGAGAATCCATTATCATAAGGTTTTGTAAGCGTGAATGTTCCATTATAAGAATATCCTTCGCTTGTGTTAGTTCCTAATATGATGCGCTCATAGGTTGGGTCAATAGCATCACGGCTGTAGAATGGTCTATTGTCAGCACCGTTAAGAGTACCTACAGGCCCACCGATGTTTAGATTTTGATATAAAACATTGTTTATAGTCTCGTTGTACAAGAAATCTACACTTGCGATAAGTCCCCAAACACCTAAACGCTGGTCGATACCTATGTTTGTTTTCAATACTTGTGGTAACTTGAAGTCTGGTGAGAATAAGTCTATTTGTCCTCCAAAGTCTGCGGTTCCTGGTTGTGCACCATTACCTATAGGCTGATTAAATGGGTCTGCAACAAATCTAGCAGCACCCGCACCACCAGGAATGTCGCGCTCATCTACACTACCTAAAGCAACACCATTGTTGTTATAGGCGCCACCTGGCCATACTAATGGAATTCTCGATGTGAAAATACCTGTTCCACCACGCACTTGGGTTGTTTTATCGCTGAACACATCCCAGTTGAAACCTACGCGAGGAGAGAAATGTACGTTAGTATTAATTTTCTTACCTACACGAGCACCTTCGAGGTCTTTACCTGCTGCCTCAAGTAATGCCACTGTGCGAGTGTTAAAGTCCTCGTTAACAGTACCGTTTTCAAAATATGGCATGTCAAAACGAAGGCCATAGGTAAGCCTAAAGTTGTTTGCAATGCTCCACTCGTCTTGTACATAAAATCCAAGTTGAGAGTACTTAAACTGAGCCGCTGCAGCAGCG
>JANQTO010000297.1 GCA_030731685.1 Nonlabens sp. | reverse complement strand
CGTTACTTAAAGGTTTGCAGGAAAAACGTCGCGGTAAGAAGAAAAAGAAATAGCGTATGAGCGCAAGTTAAGACTCCATTAGAAATAAAAAAAGTCTGCTCGGGTGAGCAGACTTTTCTATGAACTGTAAAATCTAGTGCTAGTTTTTAACGATGCGTATCGTTTGGTTACCATTCACTTTCAGTAAATAAATACCAGAAGAATACGCACTCAAGTCAACATCTAAAGATGTTGTGCTTGACGTTCTTTTGTTTAGAAGCAACTGACCTTGCATGTTATAAAGGCTTATTTGGCTTATTTCATTTTGTCCACTTTCAATTGTAATTAAATCATTGGTCGGATTTGGATAAACTTTGAATGTTGCTATTTCCGTAGAATCATTAATTCCTAAACTTTGATTGTTTGCATTAAAGGTAGGTGCTTGAATAACAAAACTACCCGTTCCATTAGGAACGCGAGCATATCCCATATCTGTTGTTTGTGCTCCAAAAGTTACAGACTCAATGATGGTGCCGTCAGGATACGATAACACACAGTTCTCACCACCGGCCGAAAATTTAAAATCGGCATGAAGACCAGTCTGCGTGAGGTCAGAGTCTGCCCAAACGATAAGGTAGCTGTAGGGAGCAATGGTAGTTCCCGTAGGAAATTGCCATTTAAGCAAGTTTGTAGTGCTGTCAGAAGCATATAAATTATCCAAGCTCAACGTGTTTGCTGTGTTATTGTACAATTCAAACCAGTCCTCATACTGACCATCAGGATCTGTTACCGTTATACTGTTAGAAGCCATGATTTCGTTAACTACAAGCTGTCCAGCGGTTAGTGTAGGATACGTCGCATTAATACTATAAAACTCATGCTCTGCTCTATCTGGAGAAAATCTTCCTATGGTAGTATTCTCTGCATAGATATAATACTGAACCGCCACGTCACTTACCGTGATACTAGCACCGTACACGTTGTCGCCACTTGCTCCATCATTGTGGGCACCATCGTCAAACATTTGTGTTTTTACAAAAATATCCGTTTCTGTAGACCTGTATCCCAGTACAACGGCACGTGCAGTAGTATTAGTAACGTTTGCAGTGATGCTTATCGTAGAACCTACTTGTGGACTGGTAGCCGATGGAGTTACTGCTGAAATCGTAGGCTGTGTAGCGGTAAAATCGCTTAATGCAGCTAGATAGGTATTTCTTCCAGACATAAGATTACTCAGGCCTGGAGCGGTATTATTACTTGCCACAATATCTGTATTTAGGTTTGAAGCAATATTGGACTGGTAGCTAAACTTGTTGACATCTGCAGTCACATCAGCCTGTACAAGAGCTTGTAGTGCTTGCGCATCAGTTAAATAAATACCGCTCGTAATCATTTCGTTCAAGATTGTCTTGTAATGCGCAAGGTATTTTTTCTTATAACTAGGAACCGCAAGCAGTTTCTGTACAAGTGGCCAGGAAGATTCTGTTGAGTGAAGGGTATGTGACACCGTTCTTTTAGAAGCTGTGCTTGTTAATCGTCCACCGCTACCCGTCATTCCAAAGGTTCCAAAACTCATGTTCAAATCCCACACAATAGGATTGAACCTACCATTATCATCCTTGTATAAATAATAGTTTTGTTTGAATTGACCTATATAACTGTCTAGGTTAACGATGACATTGTCAAAAGCGAGCATCCACAATGCGCGGTCTACGTCCAGCTTGCTTTCAATGGCTGTGATGTTATTAGACAACGTGTTGGTAAGGTCTATAAGGTCATCCCATCCAGTATCAGACTTCATATCGTAAGCCGTAAAATAACTAGAACTGTTTGTTCCTAAATAGGCAAGATTAGGCAAGTTTGTAGATTGCGGCCCAGCACCTGCAGGCGGACTACAGTCAAAGAATGCATTTGTTTTAGAGCCAAAATGCTTTTCTACAAATTTCTTAGAAATGGATTCCACGTTAGTATATAAACCTATGTACGTTCCGTTTACATAGACCTTGGCAAAGTTTGCTTCAGGTGCTTTCATGTAGTTACGCAACATTTTGTAAGCTAGTGCTTCTCTCACAAAAGATGGATCAAATATCACGTTACTCAACTTAATATCAGTAAACCCCTGATAATTTTGGTCCACGTAGGTATCCAGCTCGATGTGCCATGGATTCTTCACCTGGTTTGCGTTGTAAGAACTATTTCCTTTGTACTTGGCTCCTACGTTGTTGAAAACGGTCCCGTTAATAGAAACCGATTGCGCGGCGATGTATGCATCTGACGGTTCAGCAGCGTCGAGCAGTGCGTCCCAGTTACTCTGGGCAAAGGTAATTTCTATGGTCTGTATGGTATTCATGTCATACAATGTTTGAGCAAATCCCGTCATGGAGGTAAGCATCAAAAGAAAAAAGGTAGTTAGGTTTTTCATATTTAGAGATGATTAAACCTCTAAGACTGCTAGCTTCTCATAAAGTTTAATGAGAGTTTAACTTTTTTTTAAGAATTTCGCTTTCGCGAAAGCGAGACCTTTAAAATCGATAATTAATGAAACTACAGTGCAAAAAAAAATCGGGAGAAACTTGAGCTTCCCCCGATTTTAATATTTTTTTTAAACTGTCTATTTCAACACACCAGACAGGTCATATCCCGCAAACTTGGTCATATAAGAACGTATGGTAGTTCCAAAAGCGTCTTTCTTGCCTTCATTACCGTTTGTTCTAAGAAACTTTTTAACGCCACCAGCACCAGATAGATGCGCTGCGGCGAGAATGCCACTTTCGGTAACGATAACGCCACCTATTTTCCTACCTGCATATTTTTTAATATATGGTGCAAGTTCACGATAGTTGTATTTTACGTATTTCAAAAATACTTCTTCCTGTAATTCTGGATTTTCTAAGAAAGGAATGGAATCATTAACACCCAAACCTCTTAATGTAGCTTTACCAAACTGGTATTTACCCATGTAACCGAGTTTGTTTACAACTTCGTAATCACCTTTAGACTCTTTAAAAGCAAGTGCCTCTTTCCACTCTTCAAAGGTTTCACCATTTGAAAAGGAATAGATGCGTTGTTCTGGAACAGGAATGGCTTGTAAGGCTTTTAGACCCGTGGGCTTTTTCAACGGTGTTACCGTTTTCTCAACGCCCATGCCATCGGCATTTGTAATGAAGGTAAGTTCCCGTTCTTGATGTTCGGCAACGATTTGTTCTGTATTCTTTCTGTCAAAGGATACCAATGCAGTTGCAATGATAACGACTATGATAAGCGTAGTTAAGAACCTTGTTTTCATATAGATGTTTTCAGAATGCTGCTGTCACTCATTCCATTTCACGGTGCAAAGATAACATCTTTATTAAATAACTAGTTTTCAGTACGTTAAATTATGTTAATAAGCTATATCGCTCTTTGAACAAGTGCCTGTTTATCACTTGCGAGCGGTATTTGTGTGTTTATAAGT
>JANQTO010000296.1:318-3436 GCA_030731685.1 Nonlabens sp. | reverse complement strand
TGGATTGTGAGGAAGGATTGCGATTAGGCTACGAGGTTTCTGATGCTATTTCTCAGCTAGATTTAGCACGATAAGTGAATACTGAGTTCGCTTTCTGACGCAGTCAGAAGTTTATGCCGCTGCATAGCGGTACGAAAGCGTGAAATAGAAAACTGAACTGCATATCACGACTTATCCATTACAGCTAATACCATGTTAAATAGTGGTAAAGCAATTTTCCGTGCTTTATCTTTGAATTGATGGATATAAAATCACTGGATATTTTAATTGTAGGTGCTGGACCCATAGGACTGGCATGTGCGATTGCAGCTAAAAAAGCTGGGTTACATTATGTAGTAATAGAAAAAGGGGCACTGGTAAACTCACTGTACCATTATCCAGTAAACATGAATTTTTTCTCTACCAGCGAGAAACTGGAAATAGATGAAATTCCATTTATATCTAAGGAGCCAAAGCCCAGCAAACAAGAATCCTTAGAATATTACAGGCGCGTTGCAACTTCAAAAGAACTCCATATTCGTTTGTATGAAACTGTGCAGGGTGTTGAGAAAAAGGTAAATCGTTTTGAGGTTGTAACAGACAAGGCTATTTACTCATCTACAAACATTATCGTTGCTACAGGCTTTTATGATATTCCAGTACAGCTTAACGTACCAGGTGAAGATTTGCCTAAGGTCACCCATTATTATAGTGACCCGCATGCTTATGCATTTCAAAAAACAATAGTCGTAGGCGCGAGCAACAGCGCGGTAGACGCAGCATTAGAAATATATAGAAAAGGTGGCGATGTCACGATGATTGTGCGCGATAAGGCGATAGGTGAGCGCGTAAAATACTGGGTGCGACCTGACATTATTAATCGCATTGAAGAAGGTAGCATCACCGCCTATTTCAATGCCGAAATTACAGAAATAACAGATACAACAGTCAGCTTCTCGCAGGATGGTATTATTAAAACAATTCCAAATGATTATGTTGTTGCGCTCACGGGCTACAAACCTGATTTCACATTTTTAGAATCTTTAGGCATTAACCTCATAGGCGAGCAAAAAATCCCAGCATATAATGAGAAAACCATGGAAACAAACGTTAACGGTATTTACTTAGCTGGCGTTATTTGCGGTGGTCTGGAAACTCACAAATGGTTTATAGAAAACAGCCGCGTCCACGCAAAGATGATTGTGGACGCGGTTGTCAGTAAGAAGTAACGAGACTTTTAGATGTTTAATTGTTGTTAACGTAGTCCATTAAATCTACATCATTGCCTAACAGTACATCGTTAGAATTGATACGTCCGTTCAAAGGACCGTTTTCTAATTTCAGTACGCCACGCGGACAAACAGCACTACAAATACCGCAGCCCACACAACTTGAACGCACGATGTTTTCTCCTTTTTGAGCATAAGCGCGTACGTCTATTCCCATCTCACAACTGTTTGAGCAGTTACCGCAGGAAATACACTGACCACCGTTTGTAGTAATTCTAAACTTAGAAAACAAGCGCTGCTGCATTCCTAAAATCGCTGCCATAGGACAGCCAAAACGGCACCAAGAACGATTCCCTAAAATGGGATAAAACCCTGTACCTATGACACCAGAAAATATGGCTCCTATAGCAAAACCATATGCTTTTTTATAGGAAGCACTCTCAAAGAAGAACAAGTTATCTGTTTGACTTAAAAAGTGAATACCTATAAATGCGAGAATGATTACCAAAAAACCTACCGCTCCCATTTTAGCATCGGCTTTGAGTTCCTGACGTTTGAATATCATGATTAAGGCAAAAAGTACCGTTAAGAATACAGAAACGCCTATTAAAAACGTGGACTTACTGAACCAGTATTTAGTACCATCGCCTAGATAACCATGGATAAGACCTACAGTATTCACCACCGCAAAAACCAGCACGATATGTATTAACCAGCGCTCAAAACGCCATGCGCTTTCTTTTTTAGTAGATAAGTGTCTGAATGAATCACCTACGGTTTCGGCAAGACCGCCACAGCCGCAAACCCAGCTACAATACCATCGCTTGCCATATTTATACGTTAGGATAGGTGTAATAATAAATATGGAGGCAATTCCCCAAAAAAGCATGGTAAGACCGATGCTACCGTTTACTAAAAATGTATCAATATTCCATTTCTCAAAAAAGTAGTAATTCAACGGCCATACGTTTTTAAGGTCGTAATATGGTAGGTCGTTGTTCAGACGATACATAATTTCAGGAATGAGAAATGCAAATGTTGTTTGAAAAAACATAACGCTTCCGGTACGTATAACTTCATAGTTATTATGCCTGTATTTCCAAATAAACTTGATACCAAAAGCTAGGATTCCTACGGTGTATAGGGTTCCATAAACAAACCATTGAGAAGCTGGCCTACCTGCAAGAAGCTGTGACAATGGGTCAAACAAGGCTATTAAACCTGTATTTGCTTCATCCTTGCCGCCTTGACCCAAAAGGTCTGCATAAAAGTAAAGCACAACATAAAATCCAGTCAAGAAAATAGCAAGTACCCAACCCCACAAACCTCTAGAAGTTAGTGAGCGAAACCACTGTCCGTCATTTTTGATACCTGCGCTTTTATTTGCATACTGCCCATAAGCAAATGTGATAATACCACCAGTTATAAGCGACAATGAAGCGGTCATTAACAATCCCTCCAAGTTTGTGATACCATTAAAAAGTGCTAGTACTAAGATACCTAGACCGACAGTACCGAGTGCTGAACCTACTTTCTCATACCTACTCATCGCCATGGATGGGCTGCCGGTAAGCGACATGTTGCGTTGTGTTTGTGCCATAATATTAGTGTGTTAGGTTCTTATAAAACAGGTGGAGCTGCTAATTGGTTATTAAGGGAGCTTGCAACATCCTTATAGTATTGTTTGTAAAATTCAGGGTCAAAATGTGCCTGTTTGAGATTGTCTATAACATAGGAAACGGTTCGTTTCTCAGTAAGCCAAGTATAAAACACGTTATGACGAAGTGGGTCCCAGTACTCCTGTCAGTGTCGTTGGCTTTGACGGGATCCCCTCTGCAGGCGACCTTCTCGTTGTAGTGGAGGATGAACAGGATGCTCGCGATTTGGCATCAAGTCGTCAACGGTATGTT
>JANQTO010000296.1:0-308 GCA_030731685.1 Nonlabens sp. | reverse complement strand
GGTATCAAACACATTATGACGAAGTCGTATTCCAAAGGTGTTTATTCCTAAAAATTCCATAGTATTTACATCGTAAGCTACGGTAATGCACAAGCGTTTATTAGCATCGCGCCAGTGTAACTGCTTCTCGAAGTCTGGAAGTTCACGACCGCTGACCCATCCATATGTTTGGTATTCAATATCTATGAATTTAGCGCTGTTGAACCAGTGCCCAGGATTATATGCCATGCGGGAGCCACAAATGGTAAATGCAACTGCTTCACCCATCATGCGACCGGTATACCAAACGGCCTCTACGGGTCTGCGTC
>JANQTO010000295.1 GCA_030731685.1 Nonlabens sp. | reverse complement strand
TCGTCAAATTCTTGAGGAGTTCCCCAGTTAGAAGTATCGCTGTATAGCATTACTTCCCATTTAGACTCTCCTGGTTTTGTATAAATAGCATAACTACCTGCTTTCACTGCGGTTCCTGCAAAGGTTACATCGTCTGAAAAGGTGATGATGCTGTTTGCATTTGCTCCTGTTCTCCATAGCTGATTGTAAGGAACTAAATCGCCAAAAATCGTACGACCTTTCATCGCAGGTCTAGAGTACTCTAGAGAGACTTCAGTAAGACCTACTGTTTGTGTAGATTTTGCAAGTGGACTGGGTTGTGGTGCGCTTATTTGAGCAAATGCTATAGATGTTGCAAAAATGGCTGCGCATACTAAAATTATTTTTTTCATTGTAGTGTTGAATTATATTTTACATGGTAAAGAAACAATATATTTTTAGTAAATTATGTTATGGTTTTCTTAACATTAAGCCTTAGACCCAGAAAAGAAAATGAGTTTAATTGCAGCAATAAGTAGTATAACACCAAAAACCTTTTTCAAGGTCATCTCATTAAGGTTTACAGCCACCTTTGCTCCAAAATACCCACCTATAACAAACGAAATAGCTATAATAAGTGCATATCGCCAGTCTATGGGAGAACCGGTACTGTGGTAAGTATATGCCGCAAGTAGTGTTACTGGAACGGCTAGTACACCCAAGCTTAAACCTTGCGCTTGATGCTGTGTGAAACCTAATAATAATACCGCTAGCGGCACCATAATAACGCCGCCACCTACACCTACCGCTCCACTAAGCATACCTGCAAGTAACCCTATGACGATAAGGGCTAAGATAATTGTTAAAGTCATTTTATTTCTATTCATGTTATAATAATGGCGCCCACAGCCTGCAAAAAGATTCCTTGAAACGCTCTATTTTATTGCGGTTTTCCCACCTTTCTTTATCTATTAATTCACAATCCGCAAGGTCGTTTTCAAAGGTATTGCTTAATTCACAAGCAATATCTTCGTTGTAAAATAAAGCATTTATCTCAAAGTTAATTTCAAAACTACGGTAGTCCATATTTGATGTTCCCACTGTAGCAAACATATCATCAACAACCATCGTTTTAGCATGGAGCATGCCTTTTGTATACCAATAGATTTCCACACCACTATCGAGCAGTTTTTCAAAGTATGAGCGTGAAGCATATCGCGCTGCCCAACTATCTCCTATTTTAGGAACCATAAGCTGTATTTTAACTCCAGACCTAGACGCGCTGGTGAGTGCTGTGAGCATGGCTTGGTTAGGTATAAAGTACGGCGTAGTAATTTTAATGTAGTCATCTGCGCTATTGATTGCTAGAAATAAGGCTTCCATAATATTTGCCCAATCTGTGTCTGGACCACTGGCAGCTATTTGTATAGGAATTTGCTTTTCTTCATCAATCTCTGGGAACAATGCCTCAGAAACCTCACAATCATCTTTGGCAGTTTTGCTTACAAAAAACCAATTAAGCAACCACTGCTCCTGTAATGTTTTTACTGCGTCGCCTTCTATGCGCACGTGGGTATCGCGCCAGTACAACTTTTCCGGTTTACTGCTTTCATTTATATAATCATCACTTATGTTCACACCACCTATATAACCTATGTGTCCATCTATAATAACAATCTTACGGTGATTACGGTAATTTGCCTTACGCGTTAATTTTGTAAATAGTACAGGCATGAATGGGTAATGTACAATTCCTGCACCGGTCATTTTTTGTTTCGCTTTTCGCGAAAGCGAACTTCCTACGGCATCGTAAATGAGACGTACTTTCACACCTCTATCAACCGCTGCTATAAGTTTATCTATAATCTTATTACCGATGGTATCATCATTAAGAATAAAATATTCTAGATGAATGTGATTCGTGGCACTATCTAAATCTTCAAATAAAACCCTGAATTTTTCTTCACCATTACGCAACAACTTCACCTGGTTCTTAAGCGTGAGTGACGCTTTTTGGTTATGTCGCACGAGTTTGACAAGTTTTAGGCGATCTTGTAGAAATGTTTTTTCAAATTCGTCAAGCTTAAAAGCTGGTAAATTTAGTCTCTCTTCCCAACTTGTAATAAGCTTGTTTGCAGATAGGTCTTTCCGTTTGAAAATTTTTGCCTTGCGGTATTCCAGCCCAAAAAAGTAATAGATTCCCAAGCCTATAAATGGTAGGGCAACCAGAAAAAGTAAGGATGATAATGTCTTGTGTGGGTTCTGATTACTCTTAAGTAAAAAAAAAGCAGCACTTAAAGCAATGCCATAGTTTATAAGCAACAAGGTAAAAAACCAGTTATGAATTAACCACGACAGCATAGGCTAGTTGTAAATGCCTTTTTTAGGAATTGCAAGCTCGTATGTTTTCTTTGAGGCATTGTCTAGACGAGATTCACGCAACCATGGGTTGTGAATTTTCAGGATTTTGTAGTTGATATCTTGCTCCTTTGCAAATGCAGCAAGGTCTGCAATAGATTCTGTAACCTTTACCATATTCACGGGAACAGGTTTATACAAATGTGATTCTTTCACATCAAAACCATACATCGCTGGTTGCTGCATGATAGATTTGAGCGCTAGTATTCTAAAAACATACCTGCCTGTTTCCTCACCTAGATACATATCATAATAGGACTCGACATCTTGTTTTTCCAGCCTACCGTTAATACCGCCATTACCGCCGTTATAAGCTGCTGCGGCAAGTGTCCAACTACCAAATTTCTCATAACTCTGTTTCAAATATTTACACGCGGCTAGTGTAGCTTTTTCTACATGGTAGCGTTCATCTACATTGCTGGTAATCTCAAGTCCTAGCTCTTTACCTGTTGCAGGCATTATTTGCCAAAATCCCTTTGCTCCAGCTGGCGAGGTAACGTTTTGCAAACCACTCTCAATTACAGCTAGGTATTTAAAATCGTCTGGAACGCCTTGTTCTGCAAGAATAGGTTCGATAACCGGAAAGTATTGTGAGGCGCGTTTCATCAAAAGTATGCTGTTAGACTGCCAGTAGGTATTTACTAGAAACTCACGATCTGCACGCTCCTTAATATCTGGATATTTTAAAGGTACAACCTCACCTGCAAAATCTAGTTTTGAAGGCAGTTCTATAGAAGAGATTTTATAGCTTTCTGGTAGCGGTCTCGCGTTTGCTGTTACAGCATTTTTGAGGTCTTCATTTGCCTGAGACTGCTGAATCGCGCTTACTCCCAGCACGACAATAACCGCGCAACAAAACCCTATAATAATATTTTTCATGCCTTATATTTAACGGAGTAAAGATACTAAAATGAGTTTGCCGTTAAGTAGTTGCTATGAGTAAATCAGGTAAGTGCTCATTAATCCATTTTGCATGCGTAATGATTGCCGCGTGTGAGGCGCCTGGAATTATGTGACAATGAGAAATGTAGCGCATAGGAAAAACCGCATCTACCTCGCCG
>JANQTO010000294.1 GCA_030731685.1 Nonlabens sp. | reverse complement strand
GCTGCATGGAAAGCTGCAATAGCAAAAGATGGCATGACCTGGTTTCACGTTTCTAGATTGCAGCACTGGAACGACCCTATTGCTAAGATGTATAATGTGACAGGAATTCCTGCAACGTTCTTACTTGATGAAAATGGGCATATTATAGCAAAGAACTTGCGAGGTATGGAACTACATAAAAAACTAGCCGAAGTGCTAGACTAATTATTCAGTTTACCTGTCTTAATTAGGATAAACAATACAATAATGGGTACGCAAAGCAGGACAACGGTCAGTGTTTGATCTTGCAACAAAGACGGTTTGTAGATAATGGTACTTATGAGACCACCTGCGGCGCCGCCAAAGTGTGCATCGTGGCCTATATTATCTGTTTTTGTTTTCATACCGTATATGGTATAAACCATATACCCAATTCCGAAAATATAACCTGGTATTAGCCCATAAATGTAGATGCTCGGGTCTAGCAAAATTGCTGCGTAAATAATACCTGAAACCGCACCACTTGCTCCTATGGCACTGTAATGATACTCGTCTTTGTGTAGTGCGTAGCTCAAGAAATTACCTGCAAGTAAACTTACCGCATATATTAGCAAAAAACTAGGCGTTCCTAGATTGTTGACTACGTATCCTGCAAAGAAAAACAGAGTAATCATATTGAAGGCAAGATGCTGCAAGTCGGCATGGAGAAAGCCGCTGGTTACAAAACGCGCCTGTTCACCGCGCTGTATACCTGCAATATTAAATTTGTACTTGTCAAAAAAGTAACGGTCTTCAAACCCTTTAAAACTAACTAATGCATTTATTGCTATAATTACAATGGTGGCTATGTCCATATACTAGAAATTGTCTATTTAAGAATACAAGATAGTATATTTGCCCAAATTCCCTTTTATGCAGGCAGTGGCATTTTATTTATTTTATCCCATCATTTGGATAATCTCTAGGTTGCCATTTAGGCTTGCTTATGTACTCAGCGATTTTGTTTTTTTAATCCTTTATTACGTAGTAGGTTACCGTAAGGAAGTCATTAAAAAAAACCTAAAAATTGCTTTCCCAAACAAAAGCGATGCAGAGCGTAAAGAGCTAGCCAAAAAAAGCACACAGCATTTTTGTGACATATTTATAGAAATGGTAAAGTCCATGGGTATGAGTACAGAATCCATGCGCTCTAGATTTACCTGTGATGATATAGAAGAGCCAAATGCTTATGCCATTGCAGGAAAACCCATTATTGTCATGTTCGGGCATCAGGCGAGTTACGAGTGGACTATGGTGTTACAAGAACGTTTAGCGTCCATGGTTTATGCCGTCTATAAACCTTTAAAAAATAAGCAGTTTGATAATTTAATACGCAGTATTCGTAAAAAATTTGGTTCTGAAATGGTTGCTATGAATGGAGCCGCTAAGCTCTTAAAAACTGATTTGGGCAAACGCACGCCACTTATTGCCATGGTTGCAGACCAGTCACCAGCGGGCTACCGTGCTCAATCATTTACTAAATTCTTCAATAAATCAAGCGCCGTGTTTAGAGGAAGTGAAAAAATGGCTGCAGACTATGCCCTACCGGTTTTTTATCTCAAAGTGTCCAAAGTAAAAAGAGGCTATTATCATGCAGAGTTCATTAAAATATGTGATGATGGCTCTCAAGTACCAGAGTGGTACGTTACAGATACATTCTTTTCACTACTAGAAGCCCAAATAAAGGAGCAACCAGAATATTACCTCTGGTCCCACAAGCGCTGGAAAATAACTCCCGAAACTGCTACGCGTGCTGTTGAGCTATCGCCTCTAATTCGCTAATAAATCTAGATGCTAAATCATCTGCCTCTTGTTGTGATGGAGCTTCGGTATATATACGTATGATTGGTTCCGTGTTAGACTTGCGCATATGTACCCATGCGGTTTCAAAATCTATTTTCACGCCATCTATCGTCGTAATTTCTTCTTTGTCATATACCTCAGCAATGTCACTCATAATGACGTCTACAGGCATTCCTTTGGTAAGCTCTACCTTTTTCTTGCTCATAAAATAGGCTGGGTAATTTGCTCTAAGCTCACTTACAGGCATTTTACGTTCTGTAAGTAACGAAAGGAACATGGCTATTCCTACCAGCGCATCACGACCATAGTGTGACTCTGGATAAATAATGCCACCGTTTCCTTCACCACCTATAACCGCATTCATGTCTTTCATTTTCTGAACGACGTTTACCTCGCCTACCGCTGCTGCATAATACGAGCCGCCATGTTTAACGGTAACATCGCGCAATGCTCTTGATGAAGAGAGGTTAGAAACGGTATTTCCTTTTTTATGTCCTAAAATGTAGTCAGCACACGCGACTAGGGTATATTCCTCACCAAACATTTCACCATTCTCGTCCATAAAGGCAAGCCTGTCCACGTCTGGGTCCACGGTGATTCCTAGATGTGCTTTGTGCTTTACCACTGCGTCAGCTAAATCACCTAAATGTTCTTTCAACGGTTCTGGGTTATGCGGGAAATGGCCTGTTGGGTCGCAGTAAAGTTCGATGACCTCTACTCCTAATTCTTTTAATAATGCCGGTACAGCAATTCCACCGGTAGAATTTACACCATCAACCACAACTTTAAAACCAGCCTCCTTGATGGCATCAACTTGGGTAACAGGCATATTCAATACATCCTGAACGTGACGGTCTATATAATCTGCAATTACAGTAACAGTTCCTAAATCATCTACGGGAGCATAATTGAAATCCTCGGCAGCTGCGGTGTCCAGAATCTTTTGACCTTCTGCTCCATCTAGGAATTCGCCTTTATTATTAAGTAGTTTAAGTGCATTCCATTCTTTGGGATTGTGGCTTGCAGTGAGTATGATGCCGCCATCTGCATTTTCGGCAGGAACTGCTATTTCTACGGTTGGTGTTGTGCTCAATCCTAAATCTATAACGTGGCAGCCCATTCCTATGAGCGTGTTTTGCACCAGCGCCTGTATCATGGCACCACTTAAACGTGCGTCTCTACCTATAACGACTGTAGGAGCAGCTTTACCACTCGCTTCTTTAATCCATTTACCGTATGCACTGGCAAATTTAACTGCGTCAAGCGGTGTTAAATTCTCGCCAGGCTCACCGCCTATAGTACCACGTATTCCTGATATAGATTTTATTAAAGTCATTATAATGTAGTTAGGTTCATTACAAAAATAAGGTGCTTATCTTTACCTTAAAATGTTATTATGAATTATCTCGCGCATATTTATCTTTCTGGTAACGATACCCAGCTGCGCATAGGTAACTTCATAGCCGACTCTGTACGCGGTAAGGATTATCTACAAGATTATCCTAGACGTGTAGCACAAGGCATCACCTTGCACAGACATATCGATACGTTTACAGACAGTCACTTGATAGTCAAGAAAAGTAAGAACTTGATACGCGATGAGTACGGCCACTGGAGCAGTGTGATTGTAGACATTTACTATGACCACTTT
>JANQTO010000293.1 GCA_030731685.1 Nonlabens sp. | reverse complement strand
ATCTACAGGATGAGGATATTACCGTAAATGTTGAAAAAGGAGTGGTCTTTATTTCTATAAGTGATAAACTTCTTTTTGCTAGCGGTAGTGCAAATGTAAATTCAAAAGCAAACGCTGTTTTAGGAAAAGTTGCTAAAGTAGTGAATGACAAGCCAGAAATCGAAATTATGATAGAAGGTCATACAGATAGTAGACCTATTTCTGGTAAGTTTGAGGACAACTGGGAGCTAAGCACAGCGCGTGCTGCAGCAGTGACAAGAATCTTACAAAATGATTTTAAAGTAAGTCCAGAAAGAATGACCGCTGCTGGTCGCAGTTCTTACATTCCATTAGCAAGTAACGATACTGCTGAAGGACGTGCACAAAACAGACGAACACGCATTATCGTTCTTCCTAAATTAGACCAATTCTTTGATATGGTTGAAAAAGGTATGGAGCAAGCTAAAAAAGATGCTAAAGCTGGTAAGAAGTAACATCACCACCTCCCAAATTGATAAATGAAAAGCGCCTCTGAAAAGAGGCGTTTTTTTGTTTTAATGATTTTAAATTATCCGTATTGAGCATGGGCTATTACCGTTAAAAAATATGCAAAGCTAGCTAATCCAACCTACGTGTTTCTTCCAATGATGGAGTTCAGATAGTCTTTTTTTGTAATCACTTGGAACAGCTTGATTTTCTAAAACAGCTCGTTTCCTAATAACTTCAGTTTGTTCTTCTAGTGAGTGCCATCCTAATTCCTTACGTCGATTGTTGACCGCAATTAAATCATCAACCATATGATGACTTAACAGGCCTTTTTCGTCCCAGTCAAATTGTGTTCCGTAAAGCTGACACCTATTTTCAAATACTGCGATTCTATCGTTGAGATATGCAAACTTCCTCGCTGCCTCTATGTCAGTTTTAGCTAGTGATTTTAACAGTGTTGCACATCGCTTCATAAATTTAGGCTGACTTATGGCGTGCTGCACTATTAGGCATGCAGCATCAAATCCATCTTTGCCAACCTGATTAATAGTGGGAAAACCTGTTTTGTCTAAAATACCAGTCAAAATGGTTGCATTCTTAATATGCAATGATTCCATCTTTGTATTATATCCATTACCGAGTTCTTTACGAGCGATAAGTTCGTCACGCATATTCAAGTCAGCATTTTTCAGTGCAATGAGTTGTGCCGCAATTTCTTGATATGCCTTGTTCATAGGCGTGTTAAATAGAATATAGTAAGGTAGGTGTGTGCTTTCCTTTTATAACATCTGAAACACTGCAACGCCATAAATTGCAAAGCGCAAGAAACGTAAAAGCCCTATGAATAAAACAGATTTGATAGGGTAACGTAACATACCAGCAACTAAACAGCTCATGGAGAAGGGTAGTGGTAATAATGCACCTACGGCGATAAGTACGCCACCCCATTTTCGCGCAAGCGTTAATTGCTTTGCCATTTTAACTTCAAGATAATTGTGGACTGATGGGATGCGCAACGCCATTTTGCCAAGGTAATAAGCAGTAATACCGCCTAGATAGGAAAATACAGCTACAAGTGATAAGTAAACAACAGGCATATTTGTTTTTCCTGCCCATGCAATGAATAATTCTGGCGGGATGATGCCAAGAAGTGTCTCTGAAACGTAAAAAAATGCAAGAACGCCGTAATTGGGTAAATACTCAACAGCAAGTTCTAAGGCTTGCGGAATGTCTAAAATAAAAAAGTGCATGATGGCAAGTAAGCCTACGACTATCAAAACCGGAGGCATACTTTTTTTGATACTATCAATTACAAAATGATAAAAACCAGTTAGTTGATAGTATTTATGGAGACGGCTTAGTGTAAAGCCTTTCTTTTTTACTATTCGTGTCGACGACATTGATGCAATTCTATTGTCTTGCAAAAATAACGACTTATTTAGGCGGTTATTGTTAAAAAATAGACAATAAAATTAAAAGCATAATTATTGTAAACACTAGGGATACAAGCCTAAGAAAGCCCTATTTTTGCAGACTAATTTTTTCCAAGTACCTATCCGTTTATATGAACCTAGAAAGCGACAATTCCATCAAATCACTGTATGATTATCAAGCAAGGGATTTGGATGCCATTTTTGACCGTATTAACAATGAGTCGGACGATTATAACCTACTTTATCAGTTGCCTACGGGTGGTGGTAAAACGGTTATTTTTTCTGAAATTGTGCGACGTTATATCGAGCAAAAGCAAAAAAAAGTTGTAATCCTTACTCATAGAATCGAGCTGTGTAAGCAAACGTCTAAAATGCTTGATGGGTTCAATGTGAAAAATAAAATCATCAATTCCAAAGTAAAGGAACTCAGTGACCAAAAGGAATTTAGCTGTTTCGTTGCGATGGTAGAGACATTGAATAATCGTATTCAAGATGACCAGCTTCAACTAGACGATATAGGTCTAGTAATTATTGATGAGGCGCACTATAATAGCTTTAGAAAGCTTTTCAAATATTTTGACCACTGTTTTATGCTTGGAGTCACGGCAACACCACTTAGTTCCAATTTCAAATTGCCCATGAAGGACAATTATAAAGAACTGCTTGTAGGTGATAGTATAACTGCACTAGTAGAACAAGGGTATCTTGCACAAGCTGTAACGCATACCTATGACGTAGGTTTAAGTGGTCTTACTATAGGAATGAACGGTGATTATACCGTAAAATCCAGTGAGAAATTATATACAAATGTATCGATGCAGGATAAGCTCTTACAATCCTATAATGACGTTTGTCGCGGTAGAAAAACGCTTATTTTCAATAACGGTATACGCACATCTATAGAAGTAGAGGAGACTTTCAAACGCGCTGGTCTGGAAATAAGACATTTAGACAATACAAATACAAAAGAAGAGCGTAAGGCCATTCTCAAATGGTTTAAAAACAAGCCAGATGCGATACTTACATCGGTAAGTATTTTAACTACAGGTTTTGATGAGCCTAGTGTTGAGTGTATTATTTTAAACAGAGCAACAAAATCACTAACGCTTTATTACCAAATGATAGGTCGTGGTTCCCGCGTTTACAAAGACCGTAAGGAATTTCAAGTGATAGATTTAGGTAACAATGTTGCACGTTTTGGTCTGTGGAACGAACCAGTAGATTGGCAACAGGTATTTAGGTCACCAGATTTTTATGTGGAGAACATTGTTTCTGATGAAGAAATAGAGCGAAATTTTGTTTACAGAATGCCCGCAGACGTAAAGGCTGAATTTCCAAATACAAAAGACTTTACCTTTGATATACGAGGCGCTTACAATCTCGCTTTAAAAGAGAATAGAAAATCTAAAGAAGTTCTTGACGAATCCATGGCACAACATTTACAGTGGTGCGTGGAGAATAGTGAGGACGTTTTTGACGCACGTATTCTTGCAAAATTGCTTAAGGATGATATTAAAGACCGTATACGCAGGTATTCATACTGCATTATCAACAACACAAATAACTATAAAGATTGGTTAGAAGAAGACTATTATAGAC
>JANQTO010000292.1 GCA_030731685.1 Nonlabens sp. | reverse complement strand
GGTATAGTTTCTAACCCTATTCTTTTAACAAATGGTTCGAGTACCTCAAATAGATTTTATGGTGCAGAATTCTCTACAGACTCACAACTCTTATATTTAAACGCAAATAGCCAGGATACAGGAAATGGTTGTGGAGCAAGCAATGTTCGCCAGGTTATTCAATTTAATCTTAATGGAGGCGCTGGCTTCAATAACAACCCTGTAAACTTAGGTGGTGTTACAGGCACACCTACTGGGCGTGGTGGATTACAATTGGGTATCGATGGAAAGATTTACCAAGCACGAACCTGTCAACCTTGGTTAGGTGTTATTACCTCGCCTAATACTGTAGGTGTGGGTGCAGGTTATATTGATAACGGTGTCGCATTAGGTCCAGGGCAAAACTCTCGTGAAGGGCTACCACCATTTATCACATCGTTCTTTGAGCCTAGTTTCTTTTCTAGAGACTCTGCTAGTTTACCTGGTGGTGGAACAGCTCCCAATGTTGTTGAATTTTGTGACGGTACAATTGTTCAGTTCCAAGCTTCTACTGGACCACTGTGTCCTACATCTACCGTTTCCTGGGACTTTGGTGATGGAGCAACTTCTACCGCTTTAAATCCAACACATGCGTTTCCTGCTCCAGGAGTTTATACCGTTATTTTAACAATCACGACTGGTACATTTATGTCATCTGCAACAGACCAAATTACTATTTATGAGGTGCCGGTTGCAAATCCTGTAGTCGATGTAACCCTTTGTGATAGTGATATGAACAATATGGAGACTTATGACTTGCGCATTTTGGAAACTCCACAAGTACTGGGAGCGCAAACAAATCCAGACTTTGTCGTAACCTACCACTTGACATTGAACGCAGCAAACAATAATACTGCGGCGATAACAAATCCTTACAATTTCACAAATGCAACAACCAGAATATATGCACGTATAACAAACAACGCAAACGCAACCTCAAGACGTTGTTTTGACGTTGTAGAATTTGACGTAATTGTCACTCCAGGTGTTGGCGCGTCGAGACCTATGGACTTGATTAATTGTGATGATAATAATGACGGCTTCTCCATATTTGACCTCACAAGTTTAGAACCTCAAATACTAGGTTCTCTTCCAGCGGCAGGTTTTGATATTACATTCCACACTACTGCCGCAGGTGCAGCGGGTGGCATCTTGCCTATAACCAACCCAGCTACATATACAAATACAACTATAGACCAGCAACGCATCTTCATACGACTTGAAAGCAATGGCAATGCTGGATGTACTTCTACCACAGAGGTTGACCTATTTGTATACGACACACCTACAGCAAACCCAGTAACAGATATAGCGTTGTGTGATACCGGTAATGACGGTATGGAAGATGTTACTTTAACGCAATTTGACGCTGAAGTACTTGGGTCACAGACGGCTGCTAGTTACACCATAACCTACCATGCGTCGCAAGCAGATGCTGATGCGGACACTGGCAATCTTGCTTCACCATATACAGTCAACGGAACGACTAGGCTATTTGCGCGTATTGAGAATAACCTCAATGCACCATGTTACGACACGACATCCTTTGAAATAAGACTAGATGCAGTGCCAGTTGCAAATGCTGTTGCTGACTTTAGACTTTGTGATGACGTATCTAATAATGGCTCTGAAAACTTCAATTTGGCAACGCGTGATGCAGAAGTACTAGGATCTCAAAATCCAGCCGATTTTAACATACAGTACTTCGTGAGCCAAGCAGATGCAGATGCCGGAACTGCTGGTGGTGCATCGCCTGTAATGCTTAACTACAGTAGCGCTGGACAAATATTATATGTGCGCATAGAAAACGTTCTAAACCCAACCTGCTACGATACGACCTCATTCCCGCTTATTGTTGATGCATTACCAGTTGCCGCCGCACCAGCAAACTTTCCTTTATGTGACGATGCTAGTAACGACGGAACTGAAAACGTGGACCTTACACAATTTAATACGGCAGTCCTTAATGGACAGACTAATGCTGCATTTGTAGTTTCCTATCACCCAACTCAAGCAGACGCTCAAGCTGACACTGCAGCAATTACTGCTCCGTTTGCCGCAGCACTAGGTACAAACATTATTTGGGCTCGTATTGATAACAGCAATAATCAAACATGTAGCGCGGTAGTTTCTTTTAATATTGTTCTAAGTCCTCTTGCGATTGCAAATGCTGTGAATGACTACAGACTTTGTGACGACGCGACAAACGACGGTTTTGCAGACTTTGACCTAAGTACATTAAATGCTCAGGTATTAGGGGCTCAAGCACCTGCAACTTTCAATATTGCTTATTTTGCTTCTCAAGCAGATGCTGACCTTGGAACAACAGGTGGAGCAACTGCACTATCTACTATATACAACTCAGGTAACACAACTATTTTTGCACGTATTCAAACAAATGCAAATACAACGTGCTTTCAGACAACACCTGTAAATCTATTCGTAGATGCACTACCATCCGCAACCGCACCAGCAAATCTTGAACTTTGCGATGATACTAGCAACAATGGGACGGAAAATGTAGACCTCACACAGTTTAATGCAACGGTTCTAAATGGGCAGACAAATGCTGCATTTGTCGTTTCTTATCACCCAACACAAGCAGATGCGCAAGCAGATACTGCTGGTATAACAGCACCCTTTGCTGCAAGCCTAGGCACAAATACTGTTTGGGCTCGAATTGATAATGGAACTAATGAATCATGTAATTCCGTAGTATCGTTTGACATTATCTTAAGTCCTTTAGCGATTGCTAATACTGTAAGTGACTATAGAATATGCGACGACGCGTCAAACGATGGTGTGGAAGATTTTGATTTAAGCACCCTAAATGGACAGCTGCTAGGCGCGCAGGCAGCTGCGGCATTTACTATCGAGTACTTTACTTCACAAGCTGATGCTGACTTAGGAACCGTAGGCGGTGCCACTGCCCTGCCTATAATATACAACACCGGCAATACAACCATATTTGCACGTATACAAACAAATTCAAATACTACTTGTTTCCAAACAACATCAGTAAATCTCTTTGTAGATGCTTTACCTATAGCTGGTACGCCTGCAAACATTATCGTTTGTGACGATGCTTCAAACGACGGCGTGGAAGACGTTAATCTTTCACAGTTTGATGCAGCTATATTAAATGGACAATCCGCAGCAAACTTTACGGTTAGTTATCATGCAAATCAAGCTGATGCTGATGCTGATAGAAATGCGCTGCAAAGTCCTTATTCTGTAAGCTCTGCTACACCTAACTTGTATGCTCGTATAGATAATACAAACAACGGTCTATGTTTTACAACGACAGTATTCCAGTTTGTAGTAAGCCCATCGCCTACAGCAAACCCTGCTAGCGATATCGTACAGTGTGACGATGATAGCAATGATGGTATTGCTGTATTTGACTTAAGCGCTGCCGGAGCAGAGGTTCTTGGTAGCCAAGACCCAAATGTGTACACCATTTCGTATCACGGGTCACAAAAT
>JANQTO010000291.1 GCA_030731685.1 Nonlabens sp. | reverse complement strand
GTATTATACCAGATACCTTTAGAAAACTTGGAATTACGATAGAGCGCAAGGGAGATGATATTTATATACCATCACATAAAGATGGTTACGAGATTCAAAATTACATAGACGGTTCTATCCTTACCATTGCAGATGCGCCGTGGCCAGGGTTCACTCCAGATTTATTAAGTATTATATTAGTAGTTGCGTCACAAGCACGAGGTAGTGTGCTTATCCACCAAAAAATGTTTGAAAGTCGTTTATTCTTTGTAGATAAACTCATCGATATGGGTGCGAAGATTATCTTATGTGATCCACACAGAGCTAGTGTTATAGGTCACGATTTCAAATCAAACCTCAAGGCTACGACCATGACCTCACCAGATATTAGAGCAGGAATCTCACTTCTTATAGCTGCCTTAAGCGCTACAGGGACCAGTACCATCCACAATATAGAGCAAATAGACCGTGGATATCAAAATATAGATACTAGACTTAAAGCGATAGGAGCAAAAATAACAAGGGTAAACTAACTTCGCTCGTTTAGCACTAATTAACTAAATAACTTAAGGCACCATGCGATTAACATTCATGGTGCCTTTTATTTGTATTATAGCTAGGAGACTAGAATATTAGTTCGGTTTTTATACTTGAAATTGAACCTTTTTGATGTTTTACCGTCTTAACATAAAGTTAGGCAGGGAATTTGCTATATTTAGACTATGAGAAAATTAGTGTACTTACTGATTTTATGTTCTGCGATTTCAATGGCGCAGGAATTGCCCACAACGTCCTCGAGACGTATTGAGCCCGTGGTCGCACCTGTGGTAGTCCCACCAGACGATACACCATCCATACTGTTTCCTGAAAAAAAAGAAGAGCCTATTTTTAAAAGGCCTAGTGCAGAACCTAAAATAAATTTACGGACGACTACTGACTTATTGGACCCAGGTGAGCGATTCAATAAAAAATCTTTCAGCTTGCAAGACGGTTACTCATCTCCCGGCTTTAAGAGCGATACTTTTTTAGGCGAGCTGCGCACGGGTAAATCTGTTCTTGATATGATATGTCGTGACCATCAGTACGAAGATGGTGATATGGTACGTGTTTGGATAGATGATAAAGTAGTAGTGGAACAAATTTATCTACGCAACGTCTTTCAGGGATTTCAAATAGATTTAAAGCCAGGCTTCAATAAAATTGAGATAGAAGCCTTAAACCAAGGCAGTTCTGGCCCCAATACAGCACAATTTAAGGTGTTAGACAAAGAAGGAAAAGTCCTTTCTGAAAATATATGGAATTTAAATTCAGGTGTTAAGGCTGTCCTTGTCGTTATTAAGGAATAAGTTTTTCAAACGATTCTGTAATATCTACAACCTGCAAATTTTCCAGATTTTTTATTGTAAAATGACCAATGCGCACACGAGCCAGTCGCAACGTAGGAAAACCAACAGCAGCCGTCATTTTACGTACCTGTCTAAACTTGCCTTCTTTTAATGTTAATGATAGCCAACTCGTGGGACCGTGACGGTCGTCTCTTATTCGCTGTAAAGTTTCTGGTAATTGCGGTAATTCAGTGAGTTTTTGCGCTTTGCACGATTGAGTCAAATAGGCTTTTCCTTCTATACTTATTTCAACACCTTTTTGTAAGCTTTCAATAGCATCTGCCGTAATGTCGCCATCCACCTGAACATAATATTCCTTTTCCCATAAGGCGGATTTGTTTATGATATTGCTCCATTTACCGTTTGTGGTAATAAGCAACAAGCCCTCGCTGTCTTCGTCAAGACGACCTACGGCCATAGAGTTTTCGGGAAAATCTCCTAATTCACCTAGAAAGCGCTTTTTCTTTTGTTTTGAGTCGTTTGTTAAAAACTGACTAACCGTACGCCAAGGTTTATACACTAAAAATAACTGATGTTCCACTGTGCAAAGATGTGACTTTTAAATGCCACGACCATTATTTTGTAGAAGTCTTAAAACTGATTTTGTTTCTTTTTAGTCATGTCTAGTAAATTAGAAGGCGACCAGCGATTACGCAGGTATGCGAGCTGTTTGAGAGTTCCTTTAATGTAGGCTCGCACTTCATCGTTCATTTTTTCTTTGCAAGGCTTCATAACTTGAGGTTTAACTGTTGAGTTGAACAAAATTAATAATTATCCTGTATTCCACATGAGCGCAAACTACAAACGCTGTATCTTTATTTTGTGAAAATCGCAAATTATGGATATACAGGAGCTTGTTTTATTACGCTTTCGCGAAAGCGTAAACCCAAAACAATCATTTACACAACAGCTTGCGAGCGTTCTAGATATAAGCTACGACGCAGCCTACCGCAGGCAAACCGGCAATGCAAAACTGACTGTGGAAGAGGCAATGCAACTCGCACTGGCGGGTCAGTTCTCTCTGGATAATCTAATAACCTTAAACGCTCCGTTAACTGCGTTAGGCACAGCTACTGCACCCATAAATTCCATGGATGACATGGAGCGTTATTTTAAAACGATGTACGACAACCTCAGTAAACTGGGCAAATCAAAGGTGAAACTGGTGTACAGCGCAAAGGATATTCCTGTTTTTCATCACTTCAATGACAGTGCGCTTTGCAGATTCAAGGTTTTTGTGTGGTTGCACATGCTCGAGCCAGAACCTGCAGCCATGCCTTTTGAAAAGTTTTTTTTGCCGCTTGATATAAAGACTACGATGGCAGCAGTTAAGGATATCACAAACAGGTTTGAGCATGTTGAAATATGGAACGATACGACCATTTCCAGTAGTCTGCGACAAATTCATTATTTCTATAGCGCAGGATTATTGCAACTAGAAACTGCACTAGAACTCTGTAAAGATTTACATGTTCTTGTAGCTTCACTTAAACTAAAACTAGACGATGAGAATCAAGCTTACGATATTTATCATCACGAGTTGCTCATTATGACTAATAACAGCATCGCCTTCAAAGACGATAAACCCGTGGCAACTTTTATAACAACAACCATGCTGGGCTACATTCAATTTAACGCACCAGATATGCTTGCACGCATGGAGCATTTTAACAAGCACCAGTTACGCCAAGCCACTTCTATAAAAGGAAGTAATTCAAAAGATAGAGCATTGTTTTTTAATAAATTGACGCAAAAAATAAACGCTTTAGAAACTGCGCTGAAAGGAATCACGTTGTTGGATTTTTAGAATTGTAGTATTGCTTAGGTGATTTTGTCTATAATCAGATTTTTTCAATACTATTATATTTTCAAACCAATGATTAAATTATATTTAAACTTTAAAAATATCCTCATGAAATATCTTATCACGTTGCTCTTATCGTTTATGGTTTTCAAGGCTAATTCGCAAGACGTTACCTATTACCAACATCAGCCTACTGGTAAAATTAGTACCCAAGAACGCTATGATGCGCAAATAACATTGAACCAAGAAAAATTAGTAACTTCTGGTGCTACGGACTACTATTTAAAAGAAATCGATTTAGGTACCATCAATCGCAATGACTCGATTATCAAACTATATGCTTTAAAGTTTGTTAGAG
>JANQTO010000290.1 GCA_030731685.1 Nonlabens sp. | reverse complement strand
CAAGGGCAATCGTTGAAGAACACTTAATTAAAATCTGATGGCTGGAGAAGGTTTTATTTTACAAATGATTCAGAGCATTAGATATAATCGCTCACTTAAAAAAACACGTACTAAAAGAGATGGCCCTACTCCAGGAATGTACACCGCAGCGACGCACAAGCCTGTTCATAGCCCAGAACAGATAAAAGCTACCATCGCTCATTTTGAAAAAAAACGAAAAGCGGAATCAAAACTATATCCTTTTAAAATAGCGCTGACCATGTTATTAACGATACTCATTATCGCTGGTTTGATTTACGCGTTTTATTTTTTGCGCTCAGAGACTGCTATGTTTGAACATCAAGATATTTATAACTTATAACTGAAAAACTATGGATAGCGGCGGACACCTTTTCAAGAAAATTCAAAACATTCAAAACAAAGCTGCATATCGCAGAGATAAGCGTATGAATGAAGTACGTGCAGCGATTTACGCAGAGAAAACTGTTGAAGCATCGCTAAAAAACGAACTCACACCCGAACAAATCGCTACCGCTAGACAAGCTATCAAAGAAAAAGCAGCCCGAGATAATAGACGCGGGCAACTGTTGGCATGGGTTAAAATTATCATCACCCTTATTATCACTACCGGCTTTTTCTATTATTTAATTGCTGGATTTAGATACTAACTATTTAGACGATTAAGATTCCGTCGTTTAAATATGCCTAATGCAATTTTTAGTAGAGCTCGATACATAACCAAATGTAAATAATACTCCAGTAATAATAAACCTACCTTAACGCTATATTATCAAAATAAATTCTGCACTTTCACTAGCTTTACCTCATGAAATTAAGCACGCCTGTCCCCTCACAAACCGTTGAAAAACAGCTAGATTATGATACTCGTATCGTGTTGCTAGGTAGCTGTTTTACGGAAAATATAGGTTTGAAGTTGGCATACTACGGTTTTCAAACAACGGTGAATCCATTTGGGATTGTGTTTAATCCCGTGAGTTTGGAACTTTTACTTCGTCGCTCGTTAACAAACGATACATTTACAGAAACCGACGTGACCTCATACTTTTCCTATCTCGCACATTCTGACTTAAACGGTGACACTACACAAGCAGTCGTTGATAACCTTAATTATGCAGGCACTTCCCTACTTACTGCAGTAGAAAATGCCAGTCATATTTTTATCACGCTTGGAACCTCTTGGGTTTACGAACTCAAATCTACGGGTGCTGTGGTCGCAAATTGCCACAAACAACCGCAGGACTTATTTAATAAACGCCTACTTTCCATTAGTGAAATGACCAGTGCAATGAATGCTATGTACCAAGCAATACAGCATGTAAATCAAAACGCAACAATTACCTATACCCTATCGCCGGTGCGCCATACAAAGGACGGTTTTGTAGAAAACCAGCGCAGTAAAGCGCGTTTACATGAGTGCATTCAGCAACAGGTTGACACTGGTCAGTCAATCTACTTCCCTGCATATGAGCTCGTTATGGATGAGCTGCGAGATTACCGTTTCTATGACCGTGACATGTTGCATCTCAATGATTTAGGAGTTGATTGTGTGTGGGAACGCTTTCGCGAAAGCGTCATAAACACAAACGCCCAGCAAGCCATGAATGCTGTTGCAAAGTACCAGCAATATAAATCGCACCGACCACAAGATGGTACAAAACATGCAATACAATTAGAAATAATGCGAACTGCATTGCTTAATACCTATTCAAACATACATATTAATGAGGAGTAATATTAAAACGATATTTATTGTAGTACTAACAATGTTTGTTGTTCTCTACGTTTATGATTACATTAACCATCGTAACGATGTAAACGAAGAGCTTTACGCACAGAGTTCACTTATAGAAAAGCAACTGCGTAACGTAAGCAAGCTTGTCGTCACCGAAGCCAGCTATGCAAAAGTCTATAATTACGAGAATAAGGAAACCTACGGAATGGGACTTATGAGCAGCGAGAAAAATGCGCTGGTCATATCAAATGCCAAAGCCCAAGTAGCCTACAATTTGCGTGATTTGAAATATGACATCGAGCCTAAATCAAAAACGATTACCATCACCTACATTCCCAAACCTGAACTCACCATAGACCCAAACCTGCAGTTCTACCGTATTGAAAACGGCTATTTCAACAAGTTCCAAGCACAGGATTTGAACAATATCAAGTCTAAAATAGCTAAAGATTTAAGAAGTAAAATCATGAAAAGTGACATGATGAAAAATGCTGAAAACAGGCTACTAAGCGAGTTAAGCCAGATTTATGTTCTCACCTCAAGCCTGGAATGGACACTGGTTTACAATGGAAATACCATCACCACTGTAGATGGCATGAATAATCTACTCCTCTAGTTTAGCATCCAGTTGTAGCGCAGCAGCTTCCTCATCAGGAAAGGTGGCAAGTAGGATATCAAAATGAGTTAGATACAGCTTGCGTTTAAGCGCACAAATGGTCGTATTCCTTTCTAAAAGCACTTCAAATTGTGCATTGTCTATTTTTTTACTAAGCAAATCGTTTGTTAGTTGTGGTCTTGAAGCAACGCAAGAGACGTAATCATTATATGCCTTTACGTAGTTCTTGTATTCTGCACTTTTAGTAACTGTGATAAATTCTTCTTTGGTCATCGTAGATGCATCATTGCAAGAAAGCGTTAGACACAGAAGTAATAAAAATCCAATCTTCTTCATAATAGCTAATATTTATTAGTGAGAATAATCTAGAGCAAAAATAGTAATCGCATAACCAGTTTCCTAATAAGGCAATTGCCCTATGTGGTGGATTGAGAAAACTATTTAATTTTAGGAACTAAATAGTTATACAAAATGCTCAAAGCTATATTCTATCCTAACAGTCGCAATCGCACTATTTACATGACAAACCTGTTTGTGCTCATGTTGTATATAGGTGGTTCGGTTAGCGCTGCCACGGTACTCTTTTCCTATTTTTTAGAGACTATCATCATTGGCCTTTTTAATGCTTTAAAAATGGCCTGTGCTCATAAACCAAATGATAGTAAAGAAGGTTACAACAAACTGGGTAGCATTTTGTTCTTCTTTGCGCATTACGGTGGCTTTGTTGCTATCCAATCAATTTTTGCATTTGCATTTGTATCTATTTCAGGAGTTAAAAATATGGAGCCTTTTGATTTACCAACAAACTATGCGCTGGTTATACAACAGGAGAATATGTGGTTGTTACTTCTCACCTTGTGTATAACGCATGGTTATAATTTTGTAATGGTTTACATTAAAGAAGAGCGATTTATGGAGGTAAGCCCTATGGAAATAATGTTTGCTCCTTACCTGCGCATTTTTGTACAACAGTTTGTCGTTATTCTTGCAGGATTCTTCTTATTCTTTGAGCAAGAAAGTGTTGCTGTGGTTATACTGCTAGTTGTGCGTACTGTTGTAGATATATTTATTGTAGAAATACGCAAGGAATCGCCCGTTCTGGATTATGCAGTAGCAAAATTGCAACGACCTAAAGAATGGGATGATGAGACCTTTAGAAAACACATAAAGAGTATTACGGAATAGCATAAATTAAGAAAGGTT
>JANQTO010000289.1:2252-3572 GCA_030731685.1 Nonlabens sp. | reverse complement strand
CTGGTGTAGCAGTGAATTGAAAATAATCGTTGTTAGTTATTGCAGCTGCTAAATTTGGTTGCGTATAATTATCAGCATTGAATCTATCCGCATTATTGGTGGGGCTTATTCCCGAGCCTCTTGTGATAACCGCAGCATTTATATTTGAACCGAGAACATTAGCTGCTACTGAAACTTCAGAACCTGTATTACCACTAAATTCCCAACTTGCTAACACATAAGGAGTCACCCCATCATTATCAGTAATAGAAACGGTATCTGTTAATGGAGTTCCTAAACTAGTTGCACCAGAGCCACCCGAAACAGCAGTTATTGTAAACGTTACTAAGGCATTGCCATCTACAATGGTGTTATCGATGACATTATATGGAGTTGTTGCGGTATAGGAACCTACTGGAGTATTTGCAGGAATGGTAATGATTTGTGACGCAGTTCCAGGCGTTAATCTACCGCCTGCATTACTGCTAGCTGTGACCGTTACATTAATGGGAGCATATGTTGTATTGCTCAAAGTAAATCTCAATGGAATTCCTGTCACAGCAGCATTTTCAGCTTTAATTTGCGACAACGGGTTAAAACTTACGACCACAGGCTTGTAACCTATAAGGCTATAGGCACTTAGCACTTGTACTCCTGTTAAGACTCCAGTTTGTGCAACGGGTGTCACTCCATAAGTAATATACTTACCACCATCTACTGGTAATAGTGTATATGTAGCTGAGGTAGCACCAGCTATAAGAACGCGATTGGTTCCTAGAGCATCGTCTGCACGATACCATTGTGTTAGTGAGGTTCCCTGTACATCTGAATCAAAATCTGTGTATGTAAAGCTACCAGTAATTACATTTTCAACATTATATGGTCCAGTTGTTAAAACAGAACTTGCAACTGGCGGATTGTTCAAACAATACACATTTGCCCAAGAAGCAGTTGTTTCATCAAATAATTGAAGACATCTCTGGGAACCATCTTTTAGAAAAATCATCAATCCGTCAGGAATGGGAGAAGCAATAAGTGCGCGTTGCGCAAGAGTTACCGTAGGAAATTTAACACCTCCATATTGTACCGGCGAAATTTGTGAATTGATGTCTAGAACTGCTGCTGTATTAGGCGCTGCAGTGCCTATTCCTACCTGAGCAGACAAATTGCAAACAGAGAATAAGAAACACATTACAGCAAGTATCGTTCTCATTTTGAGCATATTTGGTTAGTTTCAAATATACTTATTTTAACATATGTAACTATAAAGGCATTATTATGTTATCATAAACAAACCATGAAGTTGTTAACAATTATTTAAGAAGTAACCTCGTCTAAATG
>JANQTO010000289.1:0-2242 GCA_030731685.1 Nonlabens sp. | reverse complement strand
TCTTTGCTACGACAGCTGCTACTGTAGCATCACCGGTAACGTTTACGGTTGTACGCAACATATCTAGTGGTCTATCTACTGCAAAAATAAGTGCAAGGGCTATAGGTAGTTTTTCACTCGGGAAATTGATGGATTCTAATACAATAACAAGCATAACCATACCAGCTCCTGGAACAGCTGCACTACCTATGGAGGCAAGTAATGCGGTTAGCACAATCACAAGTTGCTGTTCAAAACCGAGGTCTATATGCAACGCCTGACAAACAAAAACTGCCGCTACAGCCTGGTATAGACTCGTACCATCCATATTTATGGTAGCACCTACGGGCAAGACAAAACTCGCAACATCTTTCTCCACGCCCATGTGCTCTTCAACGCGTTCCATAGTTACAGGTAAAGTTGCAGCACTGGAACTTGTGGAAAATGCTAATAACTGTGCAGGTGCAATTTTTTGTAAAAACCATAATGGCGATTTCTTTACATATAATGCAAAAATCAAACAGTAAATACCTATCATGACAACAAGTCCAGCGACTACCGTAGCGGCGTATTTTAATAATGCATAAAGCACGTCTGGATCGTCTGCTGTGACAACCACATTTGCAAGTAACGCAAAAACTGCAAATGGTGAAATGAGCATTATTAAATCTACCATTTTTAGAATGACATCATTTAAAGAGTCAAAAAAGTCTTTGAGCGGTTTTGCGCTTTTCTCGCCCACAAGCAGCATGCTTATTCCTAAGAAAATGGCAAAAACAATAACCTGCAACATAAGGCTATTATTAGACATTGCAGCCACAGCATTATCAGGCACCATATCTACAAGAGCTTGTAATGGTCCAGAACCTTTTTGCTTTGCAGCCTCAGCAAGTTTACCGGTTACACCTTCATTTCCTGAATATGTTGCATTAAGCTTTTCTATAGTTTGTTCAGAAATACCGTTACCTGGTTTTATGACATTTACAATTCCCAGCCCTAAGCATATCGCGATAACCGTAGTTCCTATATAAATACCGATAGTGCGCAATCCCATTTTACGGAATTTTGCAATGTCCTTTAAATCAGATATACCTTTAATAAGCGATGCTAGTATTAAAGGAACTGCAATGAGCTTTAAAAGATTAACAAAAATACTTCCGAAAGGAGCTATCCAGTCGCCCACAATTTCTTTGCCTCCACTAAATTGTAGCATTATAAAACCCAAGATAATACCCGCGAGCATTCCTAAAAGTATTTGCCAGTGTAATGCTAATTTTTTCATAGATATTTGTGTTTTTATGCTTTCGCGAAAGCGAACTCTTTAAAATTATTGCTTTAAAATTTAGTAACTCGTGCGCGCAACATATGGTCTGCAAGAACAAGCGCTGCCATAGCCTCAACGATAGGTACCGCTCTAGGAACTACGCACGGGTCATGCCTGCCTTTTCCTTTCATGACGACGGTCTCGCCAGCAGCATTAATGGTCTCCTGGTCTTGAATCAAGGTTGCAACGGGTTTAAATGCCACGTTAAAATAGATGTCCATACCGTTTGAAATACCGCCCTGTATGCCACCGCTCAGGTTTGTGCGTGTCGTACCGTCATTATTATAAAGGTCATTGTGCTCACTACCGTTCATAGTTGAACCTTGAAAACCACTGCCGTACTCAAAACCCTTCACGGCGTTTATGGATAGCATGGCTTTAGCTAGGTCTGCATGTAGTTTATCAAAAACTGGGTCGCCTAGACCTGCTGGCACGTTTTTAATAACACAAGTAATGACACCGCCTACCGTATCACCTGCTTTTTTCACTTTCATTATCAGTGCTTCACACTGTTCTGCAAATGAAGCATTTGCGGTGCGTATAATGTTGTCCTCAACGATTGATAAATCAATATCATTGTTAAATGTATCTAGCGACAGTTTTCCAACAGCGCTGGTATATGCTGTAATAGACACGTTGTTTAAAAGTTGTTTAGCAATTGCTCCAGCCACTACTCTACTTGCTGTTTCTCTTGCACTGCTGCGGCCACCACCACGATAATCGCGCACACCGTACTTGTCGGCATAGACCTTATCGGCATGGCTAGGTCTGTACGTGTCTTTTATGTGTGAATAGTCTTGCGATTTTTGGTTTTCATTAATAATTTGAAAGCCTATGGGCGTACCAGTAGTCTTTCCCTCAAAAATGCCAGATAGGAATTGCACCGTGTCTGACTCTTTGCGCTGCGTTACCACCCTACTTTGTCCAGGTTTGCGCCTG